>JAAXQI010000151.1 GCA_012974315.1 Desulfobacterales bacterium
AGTTAATTTAAAAACTTTAGTTTAATATTATTTGTTCTGAGTTAATTGTCTTTTAAGCCCTGAGCCTTGTGCCCTGCGCCCTGCGCCTTTTATTTTTTGCCCTTGACCCCTCGACCCCTTGAATTCTTTACTTTTCCGCCTTCAGGTGCGGGAAAATTATGACATCACGTATAGAGGGAGAATCGGTTAAGAGCATGACGAGCCTGTCAATGCCAATACCTTCTCCTGCTGCTGCCGGTAAACCATATTCGAGGGCTCTTATATAGTCTTCATCAAGGACAGGATGAATTTCTTCGTCATCCCCTCGTTCTGCGATTTGTTTCTCAAAGCGTTTTTTCTGGTCCACGGGATCGTTTAATTCACTGAAGGCGTTGGCTATTTCCCGTCCGGTAATAAAAAGTTCAAACCGGTCAGTCACCTGCGGGTTCAGTTCATTTCTGCGGGCCAATGGTGAGACTTCTGTAGGATATGCGGTGACGAAGGTTGGGTTGATAAGTCTTTCTTCAATCAGCAGTTCAAATAATTCCGTTTTGGCCTTTCCTGGTCCGGCCTGGGGTTCAAGTTTAATTCCCTTATCCTTTGCCATTTTCAGGACAGCTTCAGGGTCATCCAGGATGGTTGGGTCGATTCCACCTACTTCAATAAGAGCCTCGTCAATGGTGTATCGTTTCCAGGGGGGAGCGAGATCAACGACCTGACCCTGGTAGGTCACTTTCATGGAACCGTTTACTTCCTCGGTTAACCAGGAAAGCATTTCTTCAGTCAGATCCATGAGGTCGCTGTAGGTTGCATACGCCTGGTAAAATTCGAGCATGGTGAATTCGGGATTATGCCTGGTGGAAAGACCTTCGTTCCTGAAGTTCCGGTTGATTTCGAAAACTTTTTCAAAGCCACCCACCAAAAGCCTTTTAAGGTATAATTCCGGGGCAATGCGCAGGTACAGATCCATATCCAGCGCTTTATGATGCGTTTTGAAAGGCTTTGCAGTTGCTCCACCGGGTACGGCCTGCATCATAGGGGTTTCTACTTCCAGGAAACCCCTGTTGGAGAGAAACTCCCGCAGCAACCGGATAATTTCAATTCTCTTGCGAAAGGTATCTCGAACCTCAGGGTTGACAATGAGATCAACGTAACGTTGCCGGTAGCGCATCTCGACATCGGTTAAACCATGAAATTTTTCGGGCAGAGGGCGTAGTGATTTTGTGATCAGTTTGATGGTATCTGCCTGGAGGGTCAGTTCACCGGTTTGGGTTTTAAAGAGTTTTCCCTTGAATCCGACAATGTCGCCGATATCCCATTTCTTGAACTGTGCATAGAATTCCTCACCAACAGCATCTTTCTTTACGTAAATTTGCATTCTGCCGGAGTCGTCCTGGATATGAAGAAAGGAAGCCTTGCCAAATTTTCTCATTGCCAGGATTCTGCCGGCAACCTTGAAACTTGCCCGGATATTTTGGCCATCTTCTATGTCGGCGGCTACTTCATTTGCACTGACAGATGATAAAACCTCTGATATATGATGGGTCGGCTTAAAATCATTTGCATAGAGATCCACGTTCAATTCTGCAAGTTCATCAGCTTTTTTCCTGCGCTGGACAAGGAGTTGATTTAATTGATCCATTGTGTGTTTTCGTTTCCTGTTATTTTATAATTTAATAAATGCTGCTAAGAGTAATTGGTAGTTTTCTATGGCAGATATTTTGCTCTTAATGCTTTAGATACCTCTTTTGTTAACTGCAGAACCCTGGTTGCAAGTTCAGGAGATAAAGACCCGGTGCCGCAACTTGGGGTAATGATTGTCTGCTGCAACAAAGTGGTCATGTTCCAATCTCCCCCTGAAAGTAAATCTGCCTGTTGTTCCCAACGGCTTACGAGTGAGTCGCATGTTTCCTGCTGAATGTTTTCAGGTTCTGATGTCGGGATTATTCCCCAGGCAATAAGAGATCCCCGTTCAAGAAAAGTATGTATCAGTTTTTTACAGGTGATGAATCTGTCAAAAAATGTGTAGGCGTCAAAACTGAGGATATCAATATCAGAGGTCAGGAGAAGATTCCAATCGGTATTGGCACAGACATGAACCCCTGCCATTCCACCACTTTTGTGGATTGCTCCAGTTATTTCAGCCAGGTCCTGTGCAATGTCATCAACAGATATGCTGATAAATGAAGATGAGCCCAAACCTGCCATGGCCGGTTCATCAATGAACAGAAGAACGGGAACATCGAAGGCTTCTTTCAGGAAGGCAACCTGCCATGCTGCTTTCATGGCAATACCTTTCACCACTATATCTCTGAAGGCAGGGTCATAGTATCCCAGTTTCTTGTCTGCATCGGATATGCCGGTAAGCATGGTAAAAGGTCCTGTTACCTGGCCCTTTACAGCAGTCAGCTGACTTCCTGTTTTTTGTGCCTGGTCAGCAAGCAGGTAAAGTCCGGCCGCCCGGTCACTGCTGGTTTGAAACCTCGAGGCAAGAAGTGTCTTGGTATTTTCTGAAACACTGAGATACTCTTCGTAAAATGAAAGCTGCTCATCTGGAAAGCTTTCTGCATTTACATCAAAATAGGTGCGATCATCACCCTCAATTATTCCTGGCAAACCTTCAATAAACTGGTTGAGCATTCTTTCCTTGGGATTAACCGGAAGCTGAGGCCAGAGAGGGATTTCAGGGGTGGAGTCCAGTATCCAGTCCATGGCTTGCTGATGGTTTGCAGCTGGAAGACTGCCAATGAGAGTTGCAAGCCCGTCTGCGGTGATTTTTTTTACGTGGAGCGCCATGGTTATTTCCTTTGGGGTTAGGCCGTTACTGTTTAGAGATTCTCTATCCTTTACAGTTGGCCTGAAAATACGAGTCCTGAATCTCGTCCTACCTAGCAATATTAGCTGTTTCTGTCAATATATTAGATGAGCAATGGAGAAGCAAACCAGGGGAGTGGAACGTATTCCGTATTGGTTACTGAGATGTTCGTGTCAGCAGCGCGACGCTTTCCATGTGATGGGTTTGTGGGAACATATCCAAAGGGATCAGGCATGACAATGTATACCCTTTTGGACATAAAATTGCCAGGTCACGGGCCAGTGTTGCAGGATTGCAGGATATATAAATGATCTGCTCTGCCCCCAGACCGGGAAGCATGGAAACAATAGCAGCAGCACCCTGCCTTGGGGGATCAAGGATAACGGTATCAAAAGTTTCATCAGCATCTAAAAGACCGTTGACTCCGGCCTCTACCTGATTTTTTTTAAAATAACAGTTATGAGCTTCGTTAAGTATGGCATTTCGTTTAGCGCTTCTGATAGCAGCGTTCTGGCTGTCAATTCCAACGACTTTTCCGGCAATTTGCTCAACTGGAAGCGAAAAATTGCCGTAACCGCAATATAAATCCAAAATCCTGTTATGGGGACCGGCTGTGATCATGTCCATAACAAGGTTGATCAATTTTTTGTTTTGGGCCAGGTTTACCTGGCAAAATCCACCAGCCTCCCAGGTAAGTGTAATCTCTGTCTGCAACTTTCCAATAGAAATAGTTTGGGAGAGGTGTGGCGGCTTGGAGACAAGTGACTGACTGAGAGGATCATACAGTCCGTAACCCTCAACCTGCATCAGGATTGCGGAGAGGCCGGTTATGTCTTTGACTATATCTGTAGCCATGGAAGAGTCTCTTGGCCTTGGTTTGCGTCTGAAGTGCAAAAGCATGACAGTCTCGCTGCTGCCTGGATTAAAAAGCAATTCAAAAGCAGTGCATTGTTTGACAAGTCCTGTAAAGGGGTCACTGGAATGGAGTTGCCCAAGAACTGTATTCAGGGTGTCCCTGGCAAGCAGACATTGTGAAACAGGTTCCAGGACATGGGACCCGGTACGGAAAAAACCGTATTGCCCTTCCTTGTCAACCTGTAAACGTATGCGCTGCCGGTATCCAAATTCTTCAGGGGAGGCAAGGGCAGAGTGGATTGCAATTTCAGGATCAGAAAAGATATCCCCGGCAGCCCGTTGCAGGCTTTCTGTAAGAATTTCTTTTTTCAAGAGGACTTGGGCATTATACGTTGCATGCTGCAGATCACAGCCTCCGCAACGACCATATAAGGAACAGGGAGGATTGGTGCGGTCTGGAGAGGGAGTTAGGATTTCCTCGAGCCTGGCGGAAATAAAATCTTTCTTGCGGATCACTTCACGTACCACGACTCTTTCACCTGGAAGTACATAGCCCACAAGGACAACCATTCCCCCGGTCAGTCTGCCAAGACCAAGACCCCCGGGAACAAGTTTTTCTATCAACACAGTATGCAGATTTTTCGAGTTCATTGATATAAAGAGTTCTCAAATGTAAAA
Organism: Desulfobacterales bacterium; assembly: GCA_012974315.1. Lineage (GTDB taxonomy): Bacteria > Desulfobacterota > Desulfobulbia > Desulfobulbales > BM004 > BM004. The sequence continues at coordinate 4,328 of JAAXQI010000151.1, forward strand.
ATTAACCGGAGCAGATATCTGTTTGGAACAACCTGCTATAAGTTTAAGGAATATTTATTGAAGCATTGCCATGCAGGCATAATATTTATTGAGTATTTACCTGGGTCAATGTATACCTTTTTGAAAAAAAATAACAATATTCTCTGAAGAGAAGGTGATACGCAAGGTGAAGACAAAGGGAAAACCTGTAAAAGTACTGGTTGTTGATGATGACAGGTCACATCGATTTATGCTGAGCTCCATGTTTAGCGAATGGGGCTGGAATGTCGAGGAGGCAGATGACGGAACAACGGCTGTGGCAGCTGTCGAAGCCCATTCCTATGATGCCATCCTGATGGATGTCCGCATGGCCAAAATGGACGGCATGGAGGCCCTGCGGAGGATCCATGCTTTTAACCCGGCGATTCCGGTTGTCATAATGACCGCGTATTCTTCAGTGGATGCAGCGGTGGAGGCCATTAAAATAGGGGCCCATGACTATCTCACCAAGCCACTTGATTTTGACCGGTTGCGTCTCACCATGGCACGTGCTCTTGACCATAGACAGGTGGTGGAGGTTAAAGAAGAGGCAAAATCCCAGAAAAGAGCATTGGTGGACTCCGCAGGAATTATCGGGAAATCTCAAGGGATGCTTGATCTGTTGGAGATGGTCTCTTTTGTGGCACCCACCGAGGCAACAGTCCTTGTTGCTGGTGAATCAGGGACAGGAAAGGAGTTGATTGCTTCAGCCCTGCATCAAAATAGTACACGGGAAAATGGTCCATTTGTAAAGGTTAACTGTGCTGCTCTGGTTGAAAACCTGCTTGAATCAGAATTGTTCGGGCATGAAAAAGGGTCCTTTACAGGTGCTGACCGGCGCAAGGATGGTAAATTTGTTCAGGCGGATCAGGGTACCCTTTTTCTTGATGAGATCGGGGAAACGTCTCCGGCCATGCAGGTCAAACTTCTCCGGGTGCTGCAGGAGCATGAACTGCAGCGGGTCGGTGGCCATGATGTGGTCGAGGTTGATGTCAGGCTTTTAGCTGCAACAAACCGGATTTTGGAAGATGAGGTGAAAGCCGGACGTTTTCGCGAAGATCTTTATTACCGCCTGAACGTTGTCATGCTGCATGTTCCGGCACTTAGAGAGCGGCGGGAGGATATTCCCCTTTTGGCGGAACATTTTTTGCAGATGTATGCTGAGAAAAACAATCGTAATGTGTCAGGCATAACTCCAGGTTGCATGGATGTTATGCTTCATTACCCATGGCCTGGTAATGTACGTGAGTTGGAAAATGCCATGGAGCGTGGAGTAATTCTCATGCGTGGCGATTATCTGGATGAGGAAATTCTGCCTATACCCATAAAAAAATGGGCCCAACAGGAAAGCGGAACAATCACAGCCGGCATGGAAGGCTTGCCTTCATCTCTTGAGGAGGCTGAAAAGATGGTGATCTTAAAAACCCTTGATGAGGTGGACGGTAATAAAAGTGAGGCCGCCAGGCGTTTGGGGATTACCAGAAAAACCCTTTTAAGCAAACTTAATAAGTATGGAAATGAGTAATAAAACAGGGTGGTGTTTATCATTTAAATAACTGCTGCTGAGTTGCTGACTGGGATTATCCGACGGCTCATGGATTCAGGTGATTGACTAACTTTCCAGCCTGTGGTAATACTTTTTTTTTGCTAGGTATGCATTATACTGGGCGAACACTGGGATTTGGTGTTCGCCCGGTTTGTTTAAAACAAAATATGCGAATAATGAAATAAGACATTTTTTGAATGCCTCGAAAAATATAAATCCGTTGAGGAGCGTAGTGAAAGTATGAGAACAGATATTGTTCATATCGGTGCCGGTGAACTTACCTATGAAATTCGTAACATAGTCGCCGTCGGAGAAAAACTTCAAGAACTCGGAATGAAAACCTACTGGGAAAATATAGGTGACCCGGTGGCCAAAGGGGAACACATACCGAAGTGGATGAAGGATATTGTCTCGGAAACGGCACAGGATGATGCGACCTATGGTTACAGTCCTACCCGAGGCGTTTTGGCGACAAGGAAGTTTATTGCGGAACAGACAAACAAAAGAGGCAAGGTCCAGATTGGCCCCGAAGACATTATTTTTTTTAATGGCCTTGGGGATGCGATCGGCAAGGTTTTTGGATTCCTTAAGAGAACAGCCAGGGTGGTTGTGCCCACGCCAAGCTATACAACCCATTCCTCAGCAGAGGCAGCACATGCCGGAGACCGGCCTGTTGCCTATAAACTTGATCCTCATAATCACTGGTATCCGGATCTTGATGACCTTGAAAAACGTATAAAATATAATCCGGCGGTTGCAGGTATCCTGATAATCAACCCTGATAATCCGACAGGGGCGGTATATCCTGTAGAAATAATCAAAGGGATGGTGCAACTAGCCAAGAAATATGACCTGTTCGTGGTCTGCGATGAAATATATATCAACATTATATATAACGGCCAGACCACCTTGCCACTTTCCGACCTCATCGAAGATGTCCCGGCCATAGTTATGCGCGGTATTTCAAAGGAGATGCCCTGGCCCGGTTCCCGTTGTGGCTGGATAGAGGTATATAATGGTCATAAAGACCCGATGTTTGAGAAATATATTCAGTCAATTCTGGATGCCAAGATGCTGGAGGTCTGCTCGACTACGCTACCCCAAGTGGTTATGCCAAGGGTGGTGACCCATCCTCAATATCAGGACTATCTTGCCCAGAGGATACAACGGTATGAAAGGTTGTCAAATGTCGCTTATGACTGTTTGAAAAATGTTGATGGTGTCCTGATAAACCGCACCAACGGTGCTTTTTACATGAGCGTGGTTTTTGATGATGGTGTGCTGCATAACAGGCAGACACTTCCCATCGAGAACCCGGAAGTCAAGGCCCATGTCGAATCACTGGTGAACAAGCCAGGCGTCTCACTTGACAAGCGGTTTGTTTATTACCTGCTCGGTGCAACGGGAGTATGTGTTGTGCCATTATCTTCGTTTGCCACTACTCTGCAGGGGTTCCGTTCCACCCTGCTTGAAACTGACGAGGATCGGTTCCGGAAAATTTTTGATACTATTGCAGATTCAATCAAAATATATCTTGCCAGCTGACAAATCTTTAAAACAATCCTGTTGAATAACCCCCCTCCTTTCATGACAGAAGGCGGGGGGTTTTGTTTTTTGCTCGCCTTGACAAGGCTTGGGCCCATACTTATTGTTCCACTCATCTCGTTGATTTATATGATTATATGGAGTTTCAGCAAGTTATCGCATTGGGTCATGGACTCAATGAGAGCATAAGGAGAAAGGTGTGACAGCAAAAGAAAAAAAGAAAATTGACCCTTCTGTTCATGAAGAAGCTGCGGAAGAAATGGGAGATGATATCTCCCGGCAGGAGGAGGAACAGGATATGGCTGCCGCGCTGGAAGAAGCCAGGGCTAAACTGCAGGAGAGCGAAGATAAGGTACTTCGCCTGGCTGCTGATTTTGATAACAGCAAAAAGCGGTTAGAGCGGGAACGGGATACTTCTTTAAAATATGCAGAAGAAAACATATTAAAGGAATTGCTGCCTGGCATTGATAATATTGAAAGGGCTATGGATCAGGCCCAGGAAGCTAACAATATTGAGAGTTTGCTTGAAGGTGTCGAACTTACAAGAGATGGCCTCCTGGGAACCCTTGAGAAATTTGGGGTTAAGGCCATAGATAGTGTAGGAGAGGTTTTTGACCCGAATATCCATGAAGCAATAGCCATGGAGGAAACCGACGCGATGGAGCCTAACCTCGTTTTGCGGGAGTTTCAAAAAGGGTATGTTTATAAGGATCGGCTCCTGCGGCCGGCAAAAGTAATTGTTTCAAAACTGCTTGGAGCAGGGTCTTGACAACGAAGAGATCGTGCACATTGTAAAT
>JAAXQI010000149.1 GCA_012974315.1 Desulfobacterales bacterium
TTCATCATTTTCTGCATTTCACCGAATTGCTTAATCAATCTGTTCACATCCTGTATCGAGTTTCCACTTCCCCTGGCGATTCTTTTTCTTCTGCTGCGCCCTCTTCTGAAGTCCTCTTCATAATCGTTTTCTTTTGAGTAATAAAACGGTTCGAAAACAAATATAACGGTTTGACGGAAAGCAGAATAACAATGAGTGCCCCAACAAATTGCAGCCAGTACGGGATAACCTCACCAGCCTGTCCTGCAATGGCACTGGCTGAAATTCCGAATCCGGAGTAAATCATATCAACCGTCAATCCGGAAAGCACAGCAAACACTGAGAGTGTTACAAGGTAAATTGCAGTGGCCCTTTTTCCAAGTAACCCAAAAAGAACAGAGAGTGAAGTAACATTGGTGGCAGGACCGACCAAAAGAAAAACAAGGGCCGCGCCCGGGCTCACCCCCTTGAGGATCAAAGCTGCTGCAATAGGCGTGGAAGCTGTCGCACAGATATACATGGGAATACCCACCAGCAGCATAATCAGCATGGAATGAAGTCCACCCCCAAGGTACTGGATCATCAACTCTTCGGGGATAAGTACTGCTATCACTCCTGCCAGCAGCAAACCTGCAAAAAACCAGCCGGCAAGATCACCCCAGAGATCATCAACGGCAAACTTTATACCAGACCATATTTTTTCTCCAAAGCTGTGATGTCTGGCATGTTTTTCCGGAGAACAATCATTACCGTCACAGCAATTATCTATGGGACAGCTGCGGTCAATGACTTTTTCCCAGTCTTCCTCTTTTTGAGTATGTAATACATTTTCAATAATTCCTGCCGCAACAGCGGTTATAAAAGCAGATACCGGCCTGGCCACGGTCATTATCGGGTCCAGCAATGCATAGGTTATGGCCATGGAATCAACACCTGACTCAGGGGTTGAAATAAGAAAAGCTGTCGTAGCACCATTATTTGCCCCCTGTCTTTTCAATGAAGCAGCAGCAGGCAGAACACCGCAGGAACATAAAGGGATAGGAATGCCGAACAGGGCTGCCTTTATTACCGAACTGAACTTCCCTCTGCCAAGATGGTCAGCAACAAAAGATGGACTTAAAAAAACCTTGAGAAGCCCACCCACAAGCATACCGAACAATATATAGACAGAGGCTTCAAGCAGAAGATGCCAGGACTCCTGAAGTACTGAAATGATAATTGACATAATATTGATGCTCTAACGATTAAAAATTAAACTATTTTTAAAGTACTTACAGGATTTCACTTGATCTCACTTATATGCTCCATTGCAATTCGGACCAGCTGTGATACATGTTCATCAGCCAACCTGTAATATAAAATTGTTCCCTCTCTCCTGTTTTTTACAAGTCTCAGTGTACGGAGCAAACGCAACTGGTGACTCACCGCTGATTCAGATATTCGTAAAAGAGCTGCCAGATCACAAACGCACATTTCCTCGTACTCCAGCGCCCACAAAATTTTCAGCCTGCTTGGATCCCCAAGTGCCTTAAACGTTTGACAGAGATCATCTGTCACCTCTTCGCCAAGTTCACGCTGGCGAGCTTCCATGACCTTGTCATCATGAATTGTACGGCATTGGCATTGATCATTTTCCAGTTTCAAATCACCCTCTTTTATTATATGAGCACATACTCAGATAATAGGCTCCTCTTTACTAAAAGTCAATAAAAAGTTAGATACTTTATTGAGCAGATAACACTTTTACTTTTGACTCTATTATGTCCAGAAAAAGAAAAAATAATGACCAAAAAACCTTGAAGGCTTCTTCAAGCAGGGGGACTCTCTATGTTGTCGCGACCCCCATCGGCAATCTTGAGGATATTACACTCCGGGCTTTGCGGACTCTGAAGGAGGTTGATCTCATTGCAGCAGAGGATACGCGCCATACAAGAAAACTGCTCACCCATTTTGGCATTTCCACTCCACTGCTGAGCTATTACAAAGAAAAAGAGCAGGAACGGACTGCTGTTATCATAAACAAGCTTCAGGAAGGGCAGAATGTTGCTTTAGTATCAGATGCAGGTACTCCAGGAATATCTGATCCTGGCTCTATTCTTGTGCAGAACGCAGTTGCTGAAAACATCAGGATTGAACCAATACCAGGCCCCTCTTCACTTACCGCTGCTCTTTCAGTGGCCGGTATCCATGACAACACCTTTGTCTTTATCGGCTTTGCCCCATCACGGAAAAAACAGCGTCAGGATCTTTTGCTTTCATTAAGTCAGGAAAAAAAGCATATGGTTTTTTTTGAAGCCCCTCATCGCCTGCAGTCTTTTCTGCAGGACTGTTTCACAATATTAGGCGACCGTAAATTACTCTGGTGCAGGGAATTGACGAAAATGCATGAAGAGCTGACCAGAGATTACCTAAGCTCAATCCTGTCCTCCTTAGAGGACAAAAAAACAAAAGGGGAATCAGTACTGATTATTTCAGGAGCTGAAGATGAGCCTCAAATATCGGAAACGGAAATTAAAGAATTGCTAATAGCTTATGAAAAATCAGGGAAATTAAGCTTGAAGGATGCTGTACAAATGATTACAAAAGCGCATAATCTTTCCCGATCCGTAGTGTATCGTCTGGCATTAAAAATCTGGAAAACATCATGAGGATAATAGTCATAGATTAAAAAAAACAAGAGGGCTGAATATGGACCGCAGAGACTTTTTAAAACAGATAATGCTCTGGTCGGCTGGAATTACAACCGCAATTCCAAGTTTTCAGATAGTACCGGAAATTCTTGCAGCAGAAAAACCCTCACCCCTGGTATCCCATGCCACGGGCAAGGATTATCATAAACTCGTGGCACAGGTCCTCGAACCCCTGGGTGGAATAAGCAAGTTTGTTAATACAGGTGACAATGTTGTTATCAAGCCCAACATGGCCTGGGACCGTAATCCGGCCCAGGCTGCCAATACCCACCCTCAAGTGATCAAGGCACTGGTTGAATTAAGCCTGGATGCCGGTGCTAAAAAGATCATGGTTTTTGATCGCACCTGCAATGAAGAACGGCGTTGTTACGTGAACAGCGGAATCCAGGAAGCCATGGAAACAGTTAAAGACAGGCGGCTGAAATACTTTCATCCGGATTCACGCAAATATGTTCCTGTCGACATAAAACGCGGAAAAGCTGTCCGGCAGCTTTCAATATACCGGGATGCGCTCGAAGCGGACACCTATATTAATGTTCCGGTTGCCAAGCATCACAGCCTGAGCAGGTTGACCCTGGGCCTGAAAAACAGCATGGGGGTCCTGGGTGGTGACCGCGGCCAAATGCACCATAACCTCGGCCAGAAACTCGCTGACCTGGCCACCGTGGTCAGACCAAAACTCACCCTTATTGATGCGACCCGAATCCTGTTGCGCAACGGCCCACAGGGCGGCGATATAGACGATGTCAGAGTTATGGATACGGTTATTGCCTCAGCCGATTTGGTCGCCTGTGATGCCTATGCCACAACCCTCTTCGACCTGCAGCCCGAAGATATCAGTTCAACTGTAGCTGCTTATAACATGGGCCTGGGCGAAATGGATCTTACCAGGATGAAAATCATCAGGGCCTGATCAACTCTATGAAGAAGAAAAGAAGCAAACTGCGAAACTGGCGCAGACTGAGCCAGATATTATGCTTTATCCTGTTCCTCTTTCTGTTTATCAAGACTGATTATGCAGGTAAAGATGAGATACCATATGCGGTAAATATTCTTTTTCGTATTGACCCTTTCCTGGCTGCCACTGCCTCCCTGGCCACCAGAACGCTGATTTTCCTGATGTGGCCGTCACTTATCTTCATCGGCCTGGCATTTATTTTCGGCCGTTTTTTCTGCGGCTGGGTCTGTCCCATGGGTTCACTGCTGGATTCCTGCAATAACCTCATACCACATGCCCATAAAGGGCCCGTATCCAGGTTCCATACCCTGAAATATTACCTGCTGGGATTTCTCCTGTTTGGGGCCTTTTTCGGCCTGCCTATAGCCGGATATCTTGATCCGTTTTCCATCCTGGTCCGCGGCCTGGCAATTTCCGTGTATCCTGGCCTGAACGTCCTGGCAACCACCTTCTTTACCTTTACCTATCAGCAGATGCCGGAATGGATCAACCTGGTAACTGAACCGGTATACGGCTTCCTCAAGGCAACCATCCTACCTTTTCGGCAAAACCATTTTGAACTTGCCTTTTTATCACTGTTCATCCTCTTGCTGATATTTATACTGGAGAAGCTGGAAAGACGTTTTTTCTGCCGAAATATCTGCCCGGTGGGTGCATTGTATGCAGTGGTTGCACGTTTTTCGATGATGCGCGGCAAAAGCGGCACCAAATGCGGCAAATGCAGAAACTGTGTGACTCTTTGCCGTATGGGCGCAATTGACGAAGAAAGAAACATTTCATCATTGGACTGCAATTTCTGCATGGACTGCGTGGATTTGTGTCCCGCTAACAAGATATCCTTTACTTTTCAGCATGATGGTACTGCCGTGCCCGCCTTTTCCATCAAACGGAGGACTTTTCTCAGCAGTCTTGCAGCCGGGGCAGTCCTGCCCTTCTTTCTAAATACCAGGACCATGGCGAAAAGGCCGGACCCTTTCCTGGTCAGACCTCCCGGCGCCCTGCCGGAAGACGAATTCCTAGGCAGATGCGTACGGTGCGGTGAATGCATGAAGGTTTGCATCGGTAACGGCTTGCAGCCCACCTTCCTGTCCGGCGGACTGGAAGGTATGTTTTCACCCCGCCTCAATGCCAGAACTGGATATTGCGAATTTAACTGCACCCTGTGCGGACAGGTATGTCCGACCGGAGCGCTTACAGAACTCACCCTGGCACAGAAGCATGTCACAAAAATCGGCAACATATTTTTTGACAAGAACCGCTGCCTGCCCTTTGCCAAGGGTATTCCCTGCATCGTCTGTGAAGAGCATTGCCCGACGCCTGATAAGGCTATCCAATTCCGTGAAGCCCAAGTCTTAAACAGTAACGGGGAGAAGGTATGGGTCAAACAACCCTATGTAATTGATGAGCGCTGCATTGGTTGCGGTATTTGTGAAACAAAGTGCCCCCTACCTGGACAAAGCGCTGTGAGACTCACATCGGCTGGAGAAAGCCGGAATCCTCAAAATGCACTGCCTGCCCAATCAACACTTTATTGACTGCTCTTCTAGATAAGCCCTTTGCCCGTGGTGGTGGTCATCAGTTTGCCATGCTTGACACCTTTGGTCCCGATAAGTTCCTCGGCAAGGTTTTTATCTTCTTGGTCTTGCCTTTTAAAACAACCACTTCAAGGCAGTGATGCGCATCAAGATGTACATGCAGATTACCTCATTTCTTTTGGTGATGCAGCCTATTCATCTGGCTATTGGTTTGGTTGAAGGTATAGCTACCGCTGGTGTGGTCTCTTTTATCTGGAAAGCCCGTCCTGAAATTCTTGATCGGACTATGCATGATCAACCTTTCAGCCAAGTGCCTGTCAGAAATATTATTGCTGGTCTCCTGGCAGCATCAGTATTAATTGGAGGGGTTTTATCCTGGTATTCATCCGAACATCCGGATGGCCTGGAATGGTCCATCAGGAAAGTTACAGGAAACACTGAAATTGTTTCACCTTCGGAAGGTGTTCATGACAAACTGGCGCGTATTCAGCAAAAAACATCGTACCTGCCTGACTATACTTTTAAAGAAAATGATGCGGAAGTCCCGAGTAACCAAGAAACTTTTGGCACTTACACAGGCACAACACTATCAGGTCTGATAGGAGGTTTGCTCGTTCTTGCCTGCGGAGTACTTATCGGCTTGGTTCTCAAAAAAAGAAACCAGCCGGTTTGTTCCCGCCAAAACTAGAACTCCAGTAATATGTCACGTCTTGATACAGCCTATTATGAGCTCGGACGCCTTGATCTGCTCGCCGAAAACGACTCCATTATCCTCCATGAAGGCAGGATCCAGGCTGACGGACCGACATCTGAAATCTTTCATAACGAAAAACTCCTGGCTGACTGCCACCTCGAGAAGCCCCTAAGGATGCAAGATTGTCCGGTATGCGGTTAAATAAATTCGCTGAGCAGAAGTAGTGTTATTCTTCTATCATCGATAGCATTTCATCAATTATCTTCAATCCGTCATTCCAGAATTGCGGATCATCGAGGTTTACCCCAAACGACTCCAAAAGTTCGTAAGGCGTCCGGGTCCCACCTGCTGCAAGCAGTTCAAGATATCTGGGCACAAATGACGCACCCTCTTTTTTATATAATCCATAAAGTGCCAAAACTAAAAGCTCACCAAAAGCATAGGAATATACATATCCAGGGGTATGCAGGAAATGCGGGATATAGGACCACCAGATACCATAATTGTCGGATAGCGATACCGAATCACCGAACATCTCACGCTGGGTAGCCATCCAGAATTCCGTAACCTCTTCGCTCTTAAGTTCACCCTGTACCCTTCTGGCGTTATGCACCTTATCTTCAAAGCGGTTCATGGAGATCTGACGGAATACCGTGGCAAAAATTGATTCAAGCTTTTGACAGATAAATGCTTTTTTCTCTTCTTTATCATCTAAAAGTTCAAGTTGAGAATTAAATACAAGGAGTTCTGCAAATACCGATGCTGTTTCTGATAAGACCAGTGTGCTATTGCTGTTGTAGTAGCCACGCTCAGCTGCCAGGTACTGGTGTACACCATGCCCTAGTTCATGGGCCACTGTAGAGACATCTCGAAGATTGCCTGTGTAATTGACCAATACGTAGGGATGCACCTCCGGCACACAGGGGTGGGCAAATGCCCCTCCCCTCTTTCCTTCCTGTATTGGTGCATGAATCCATTGCTTGTCAAAGAAATATCCTGCTATTTCAGCCATGCGGGGTGAAAATTTTCCAAAAGCATCCAACACCATGGACCTTCCTTCCTGCCAGGAAATTTTCTTGTCAGGCAAGTTGGCCAAAGGAGCATACCGATCATAATCTACAAGCTCCTCTAAACCAAGCATCTGCCTTTTTATCCTGTAATAACGCTGTGGGATATCATAGCGATTGACAGTGGCTTCAATCAGCGTTTCCACAGTCTTATCTTCGAGCTCATTGCCCAGGTTCATTGAACTTACCCAGCCAGAATATTTACGCTGCCTGTCGCTTATCATTTTCTCGGCAAGCAGGGTATTGAATATATGGATAAGAATATGCAGATGCCCTTTAAGACTCTCCGTGAGTTCCTCCGCAGCACCCCTTCTTACATCACGATCAGGATTATAGAGATCAGCAAGCACCTCCTCTTCACTCCGCTGCTTTTCCCCGAATTTCATATGCCCCATGACCTTTTCAAACAGGGTAGTCCAACTTCCCCTGCCGACCGGAGCTCTCTCAAGCAGTATTTTTTCTTCAATCTCTGACAACTGGTGCGGTGCATACTTGCGAATATTTTCAAGGTAATGACGGTAATGGGCAAGCACATCATCTGCCAGCAGCACCTCTACCCTATCCTGGGCAACCTTGTTCCATGCCAATTCAAAAAAGACTGTATCTTTTCCTATACTGCTGCCTATTTCACGCATCCTCTGTAAAAAAACACTTACCTGTTGATCATGGGTATTGGTAGCGAAATTGAGAAAAGCAAAGGTGAAAAGTTTGCCAAGCCTTGTTTCAAGTTTTTCAAATCTGGCAACCAGCCCATTTAAATCATCTACGCTGATCTTTTCCACTCTGTCCGCATACTCACTGTTTATTGCTTTCGCCTCAACCTGGCAGAAAGAGATGTCCTGCTCAATAGCAGAATCATCATAGCCGCTGTAAAGATCAGTTAATTTCCATTTTACTTCTGTGGTTCCAAGTTCCTTATTCATGTCAGATGCCATCAAGAGTCTCCGGGATGATTCATTATTAATACATACATTCTCATATTTTCTTCTCATAAATATTACATTGAGAAGAACCTGTTCTGTAGTATATGCTTGTAATTTTATATACGTGCGAAAGATAATACTTTAATTTGTCTGCAGGTCAAGATGGAAAGCATTTCTGCCGGAACCACATTTAAAAGGCATGTCCGTCAAAAATATCTTAGGTGTTTATTGCAAAATCATTAGAGTTTCCACAAAACAATATATTGCCCTCTGTAATATAT
>JAAXQI010000185.1 GCA_012974315.1 Desulfobacterales bacterium
TTAAATCTCTTTTTTTCTGTAAAAGTCTTTGTACACCAAAACTATAATTTCATGTTCTGTTGTTGGCAAGCCCAAATGACAGAACACCCAAATGACAGAACAAATGATAGACAAAATGACGGACCCAATACTATATCAGGTATGCCGTGCAGTTATTCAGGCTATGCAAAATAGAAAAAGGGCGGTTAATTTACTTAACCACCCTTTTAAAAACAGAAATGGAAATAAATATTTATTTAATGTTGGCTACGACCCGGCGATTCTTTTGCCTGCCAGCATCCGTATCATTGGTTGCGACGGGTTTGGATTCACCATAACCTACAGTTGAAATTCTTGAAGCTTTAATATTAAATTTTTCAACAACGTAGTTTTTAACACTATTTGCTCTCCGTTTGGAAAGATCCATATTATAGGCGTCATCACCCATGCTATCTGTATGTCCTTCAAGTTGAGCCTCAGCTTGGGGGTATTTATTCAGAGCATCTGCAATCATTTTAGCATCATCATGTTGATCGGGCCGAACCACGTCCTTATCAAAATCAAACTCAATAAACAGTGATATTGAAATTTTCTCTACGGGTTTTTTCATGACTGGTGCTGGTGCTGGTACTGGTGCCGGTTTTCTCCAAATTTGCTCATTCCCTGTGCATTACCAATGGTGGCGCTATCAGTTGCAAAACCACATATACCTGCATCGGCAATTTGCTGCATGGTTGCTCTGCCTTGAGGAGAATGGCCGATAAGAACTGTATAGATACAGATATTGTCACCGTGCATTTCTCTAACAGCGGCGGCTGCGGCGGCAGGATTAGCTGGATCGGTATTCAGACCGTCACTGAAGAGAATCATTGCCTTTTTTCCAGGAGTGGCTAACAAATCATGTCCTGCATAGGTAACTGCATTGGCAAGCGGTGTTACGCCACCTGTTTTTCCTGTTGAATTAACTGCATTCATCAGACCTGCTTTGGTATAACCAGTCATACCGTATATTAGGCCTTTTTCAGAATAAACAGGGCCAAAAGCTCTCATACCCGCATTCACATCAAAATTATCGGGAAGTGTATTGTTAAGGCATCTCACCAGTTCCTTTGAAATTTCAAGCTTTGAGGAATCATAGTGGAACGTTTTGCCCCATGATTCACTCATTGTCGACGAAGCGTCTTGAACAAGTAGGAAATTGTTGATCTTTTCCTGATAGTCACCACTTTTGATCATTGCATTGGTGTCCGCGTTTGAACAGGTTGTATCTACCAGACCAGATTCCATTGCTGGCCTCATGGCACAACTCGTCAGAACCATCCCAAGGACCAACACCAATAGACCAACAACAAGATGTTTAACTTTCATGTTCTTCTCCTATAATTTAGTTACTAAATATTGATGTCCATTTGCAGTTTTTTAAAAAAATACAAACAGATTACTCAGAACAAAAGAAAACTGGAGCTCTGTATCAGAGCGCAATGTAGAAAAAATAGTCGTCAGTCAGGATTCAATTTTCATTAACCCACGTTTATTATAAAACAACATATAAAATATTAATATTAATAGCTAATGATATTTAATAATTTTTTACATTAATGATAAAATGATTGTTTCAAAAAAGAAATGTGCCTGATGGGAAGGTAAATGCTCAGAGATGCAATTCAGTGAATATGCTAAACAGAAAAAAGGCCATCAAGGAGTTACCCGTCAACTGATCAATGAAGAATTGTCCTGACAACCTTAATTACTCTTTCAGCGAATTCACAAACATGTTTATACGCTTCTCCATATAGGGATAAAACGGATTGTATCTTAATCTCAGCAGTTGTTTCTCCGGAATGACAAAAACTCCTTTTTCACCCCGAACTTCAATTTTACCGAGCCTGACATAATCGGAACCCTGAAACGGCAGGTCACCATAGATTGGATCATCCGGCGAAAATGGAAGTGCTACATGGGAGAGTGAATAGATTTCCAGCGGCCAGGAAAGAGACAGGTCAATGTTGTCCAGGGATGTCTGCATAGCCTTCTTTCGAACTGCTTTCACTGCAATTGATTTTTCATTTACATTCGTTACAAGTGTAAGATCAAATGGCAACTTCTGGTCCGCAAGCAGACGTGATTTGAACTCTTCTCCTGTAGCGGCCAGGAGATTCTCTGCCAGAGCCACCTGGTTGACGTCATAAAGTACAAGATCGTGTCCTCCAGGAGGCAACCGATTCAAAAACTTATCAACCACACCTTCAGCTTGAATAGTAGCATCAACGATTGATTGAAATGCAAGTACCCGGGGAAACGATCCCAGCTTCCCGTTTTCTTGCAATTTATCCAGTTGAGCCTGGATATGCTCGGTCAGCCTGTATGCCTGCTCCCCCGCATTTACCGGAAAGGAGTTGTATTTAAAGGGGTCATACTCCATCATCACCGATTCCCAGGCAAGTTTTCCGAGCCCGGGCAACCTGGATAGCGCCAATTGAAATTTTGCCATGGATGCAATAGCAGGCAAACCGAGTTCCGCCGAAAGAAGAATCAGTCCTTCGGGTCTTGGAATATTCTCTCCATTCATTGCCCGCAGGGTATACTCCACAGCCAAAGCCCCACCATTGGAATACCCCATAATATAAAACGGCAGATCAGGCCTGATTTGTTCCCGTACACGATAGGTGCCAAGGTTAACCGCAGCAGCCCAATCCGCCCATTTTACCCGGGTCAATTCGGCCGGAATGGTTCCATGACCGGGCAGGCGAAGTCCAACGACCCAGAAGCCCTGCGCATGAAGTTCTTCCGCCAGGGACCGGACACTGTAAGGGGAATCGGTAAGCCCATGCAGCATGAGTATGCCACCGCGGGGATTGTCAACCGGGAGTTCGAAGGACCTGTTCCAGTTAATTTCGTACTTTAAGGGATCGGCAAGACTGCCGCTCGAATAACGGTTGAATAAAGATCCAGCCCCGGCACTGG
>JAAXQI010000161.1 GCA_012974315.1 Desulfobacterales bacterium
GGAATATTTATTTATTCTCTCTTAGGGTAAATACCCCGCTGCTTGCAGCGTTATTATTGGAAATATCCTTTGTTGAGATACTCCGTAGCTTGCTGCGGGGAGTCTCATTAATTTTCTCAAATACCACCTACAAAAAGGATTCTTTCATGACAGAAATAAAATCCACTAAATCATATGTCAGACCTGATAATACAGCTGTAATAACATGCCCACACTGCGATCGACAGAAATCTGTTCCGGTTGAGTCATTCAAGGGCTCCAAGTCCCGAATCAAGGTTAAGTGCGGATGCAAAAATATCTTTATAGCCAATATTGAGTTCCGCAAAAGAGTGCGCAAAAGAGTTAATCTAAGAGGGACTTATACCATTCACTCAGAGAAAACCATCCGTGGAAATATAATCGTTAAAAATCTTTCGGTTGATGGTCTCGAATTTTCAAGTATGGATCACCATACTTTCAAAGTAGATGATGAACTGACTGTAGAATTCCGGCTTGATGATGAGCAACAGTCTGAAATCACAAAAGATGTTATTGTCAAAGATGTTCGCAAATACTCTGTTGGATGTGCATTTGATAGATCCGGTGATCTTGCCTTTGACGGACCGTTGGGATTTTATGTTATGTCCTGATGTATTAATGCAATAATCCACAAAGTATATTCTGGCAATCCTCTCTGTTTTTCTTTACTCTCCTGAAAGCAATCGTTTATACTCCCATCTGTTGCAACACCAACATTCCACGTTGGATTTCTTAGCTCATCTCAATATTCCAGGTGACAAAATGCAAAAACATCTCGTACTTGTCGGTGGTGGTCATGCACACATGGTGACCCTCAAAAACCTGCACTCTTTTATCAAACAAGGTCACAAGGTAACAGTCATAGGGCCCTCAAAATATCATTACTATTCGGGCATGGGACCGGGAATGCTTGGCAAAACCTACACCCCGGATGATATACGCTTTGCTGTTGAACAAGTAGTGATCAAACAGGGCGGCAATTTTGTCCTTGATAAAGTCATTAAAATTGATCCAGTAAGTAAATCCGTTTTTCTTGAAAGTGGAGATCCAATTACCTACGATGTCCTTTCCTTCAATGCAGGGAGTTATGTGCCCTGGGATCAGGTCGACGGAGAACAAACGGATATCTTCTCTGCAAAACCAATTGAAACCTTACTAAAGGCGCAGGAAAGATTCCTGGAGCTCATATCCATCAAGAAAACAAATGTTGGTATTGTTGGTGGCGGCCCATCTTCTCTGGAAATTGCCGGTAATATCTGGCAGTTGGCCAGTGACCTTGGCAGATATATGCCGAAGATAACCATATTCGCCGGCAGCCGGCTCATGTCTCGCTTTCCTGAGAAGATACGAAAAATGGCTTATAAAATCCTACGAAAACGTGACATTGAGATCATTGAGCAGGATTATTCAAAAAAAGTACAGACAGGCAGGATAACCCTCGAATCAGGTGCTGTTCATGAAGCTGATATCATTTTTCTGGCGGTCGGTGTAAAGCCATCCACCATTTTTAAGGAATCCCACCTTCCCACCGGTCCGGACGGCGGTCTGCTGGTGAATAAGTACCTGCAATGTACTGAGCACCCAGAGATATTTGGCGGAGGTGACTGCATATATTTCCAGGATCAGCCCCTGGATAAGGTTGGGGTTTATGCTGTGCGGGAAAATCCTGTTCTCTACCATAACCTGATGGCAACCCTTGAAGGAGGAGAACTCCATCCATTTGATCCTGGCGGTTCTTACCTGCTCATTTTCAACGTGGGCGGCTCAAGAGGTATACTGGGCAAAAACTCCCTGATATTTGATGGTCGCCTGGCCTTCTGGATTAAAGATTATATTGACCGGAAGTTCATGCGGGAATTCCAGGAAATGGAAAAATAAGTTCAACCTTGAATTGCAGATGAGTGATTCAGTTAATTCGAATCAACTGTGTTTTTCTGCAATATATAAATCTCTCCCGGAATCCAGGTGTCACCTTCCTTGCGGATACCAGCCTGTTTTTTGTGCAATAACAGTGAAATCAGACGCAGCAGCCAGTCTGGAGATATAGGCCGCGGCATGTGCATAACGCCCTGTAGGTTGCAGGGTAAAATCATTCTGCTGCTGTGATTCCACAGAAAAGGCAAAATAAGCTCCCGGACTGGCTTTGCTGCTGACCGTGCTGAAAAGCGGTTCCAGATTGCCGATATAGATCATGACATCGGTGGCAATGAACAGATTAAATAAGTCGGGTAACTGGTGCAGTTGTTCACAAAGATCATCTGCAAGGAGGGCATCATAAATCTCTTTCCCCTTTGCCTGCTCGAGCATTTTTTTTGAAATATCTATGCCTGCAAGATAATCAACAATATCATGAAATGCCTGACCGGAAAGGCCGGTACCACAGCCAAGGTCTATTGCTGTCGAAAAACGGGTGCCGGCCGTTATATATTCAGAGAATAACTCACGTAACAGAGTTGGAATTCTGTATTCCAGCCTATTGACAAGGTCGGTTTCAAAGCTGCCTGAATACTGGTCAAACAGGTTTGTGACAAACTGTTTCGGGGCATTATCAGGTGTTTCGCCGCTCAGAGCGGCAAGCATGTGACGGGCTGCAGTATGTTCCGGATCCAGTTCGATAGTGCGTTGCAACGATTCAATAGCATCGGGCAGAAGTTTCAGATCATGCTGGGCTATGCTCAGATTATAGTGTGCCTCAACGAAACCAGGAATAAATCGGATACATCGTTGGTAAGCATCAATGGCCTTCTGGTGTTGTCCTTGACGGCAGTAAGCATCTCCGAGACTGAGCCAAGCGTCTCCATAGTGAGGATCAAGCTCTATTGCTTTCTCTAAGGAGATTATTGCCTCATTCAGCTTACCCAATCCAACCAGGGCGAGGCCAAGGTTATTTCTAGCTTCTGCTGTCCTGGGTGCCAAAGCCAAACCTTTGCGTAATGAGGTTGCCGCCTGTTCATACTGCCCACTTTGACCGAAAATAGTACCCAGGTTGAAAAAAGCGTTGGCATTTGAGCCGTCGAGTTCAACAGCTCTATGGAAAGCGGAAATTGCCTCATCAATTAAGCCGCGTTCCTTGTAAATTAATCCGAGTATATTGTAAGCTTCTGAAGTGCGGGGTGAAAGTTTTACTATTTCTCTACAAATATCTTCGGCCTGAACGAGGCGGCCGTATTTAATGCAGGAGTGTGCCTGGTTCAGCAGTAAACTAATCCTAGATGAAGGTTTAGGTGTTTTACTTTTCCTGGAGTTGCCGCGTTTAAGTTTTCTGATCTTCATGGATGGTAGAATATTGGATATGTTGACCTATATATTTTATTTTAAATCCTTTAAAACAACGATTCATTTAATATAGAGTTTCTGGTTTTTAATATACTCCTCAACTGCCGCAGGAATTAAACCTCTGATATTTTTTCCGTTTCTAACCCTGTTTCTAATATCTGTTGATGATATATCTACGGGATCCATATGCTGAAGGATGAAAGATCCTTTGCTGTTTGAAGAACTCCAGGTTTCGCATGATGCATCGTATGCGTAGCCGGGAAAATTCTGCCGTATCACCTCCCCTACTTTATCAGGTGGGTATGTCGGCCTTGAAATAACCACAAAATTAACAAGGGAAGGCAGAACCTTATACTGTTTCCAGGTATCTATCTCTAAAAAGGCATCCAGACCGATGATAAAAAAAAGTTCAGCCTGGACCCCTATCTGTTGGATTAATATGTTGATGGTATCGATTGAGAAGGATGGTGTCGACCGTTTTGCTTCGATGTCGGAGATGACAAATGAACTGTTATGGGCAATGGCACTTTCCAGCATGGCAAGCCGATGAGCAAAGCTGGTAATGTCCTGACCATCAGCATGGCCATTCTTGTGAGGCGGCAGAGCTGCCGGTATAAACCATACGGTTTCCAGAGCAAGCACTTCAAGAACATGGCTGGCTACAGCCAGGTGGCCGTTGTGAACCGGATCAAAGGTGCCGCCCAACAAGCCAATCTGTTTCTTTTTATTTGCTGTTTGCACCATGTTGAAAGAGGAATGATTAAATATTACTAATAGGGTTATGTCCGCACCTGGCCGTCACCATAGACAATGAACTTTTTGGTGGTGAGTTCTTTAAGTCCCATGGGGCCATAGGCATGCAACTTGGTTGTACTGATGCCAATCTCAGCGCCAAGGCCCAACTGCCCTCCGTCATTGAACCGGGTCGAGGCATTGACCATGACCGCTGATGCATCAACCTCTTTGATAAAACGTTGGGCATTGGCATAGTTTTTAGTGACAATAACCTCGGTGTGCTGGGAACCATACTTGGCAATATGATCCATTGCCCCATCCAGGTCATCGACAACCTTGACTGCCAGGATAAGATCAAGAAATTCTGCCGGCCAGTCTTCTTCCACAGCATCTTTGATATCCGGAAGTATTTCTTTTGTCCTGGGGCAGCCACGCAGCTCAACGCCGGCTGCCACAAGCTTGGAGGCAACGAGCGGTAGAAACGCAGCAGCTATATCCTGATGCACCAGGAGAGTTTCCAGGGCGTTACACACACCAGGTCTCTGGCACTTGCCATTTATGACAATGTTGACCGCCATATCAAGGTCTGCAACACCATCGACAAATACATGACAGACCCCCTTATAATGCTTAAGTACTGGGATCCTTGAGTTTTCAGCAACAAATCGAATTAACCCCTCCCCTCCTCTGGGAATAATTAAATCAATATATTCTTCCTGGGATAACAAAACATTCACCGCTTCGCGGTCAGTAGTTGGCACTACCTGAATTGCTGCCGGGGTGATTTTTTCAGAGGCCAGGGCATCCTGCAGAACCTTGGCCAGAGCCAGATTCGAATGAATCGCCTCGGAGCCGCCACGCAGCAGGATAGCATTACCGGCCTTTAAACAGAGTGCCGCTGCATCGACAGTTACATTTGGCCTGGATTCATATATCATGCCTATAACACCAAGGGGGATACTCATTCTGCCAACCATGATACCATTAGGCCTCTTACTCATTTCATCAATCTCGCCTACCGGATCAGGCAGGGCAACTACCTCCCTGAGGCCAACGATCATTGATTCTATAACTTCATCGGTGAGTGCCAGCCGGTCCAGCATGGCTGCGGATAGTCCTTTTTCACGGCCAGCGGCCAGGTCTTTTTCGTTTTCTGCCTGGATATATTTCTTCTGCTCCTGAAGTGCCTCGCCCATGCGCAGCAACACGTTATTTTTACTGATCGTGGATAAAGAGGCAACATCCCTGGCCGCTTTTCTTGCTGCAACAGCCAAAGTTTCAACTGTATTCTGAACAGACATTTCTTTACTCCATTAATTTGTTTATTGATGGTATTTTTTTTACTCAAGAACTACGAGGTTATCCCTATGGATCACCTCGTCACTATCCTTATATCCCAACGCTTTCTCAATCTGCACTGAGTTGAGTCCCTTTATTTTACTGAGATCATCAGCACTGTAATTGCTTAATCCAGTTGCGATGGCCTTTCCTTTATCATCAAGGCACTGGACAGAAGCACCTACTCCAAAATTCCCCCTGATCTCTATAATACCTGAAGGCAATAAACTTTTACCGCCTTTCACTATGGCCTTGCATGCACCCTGATCCAGGACAATATCCCCCTTGGGCCTTAAAACATAAGCAATCCAATGTTTTCGGCTTTGCATTTTTTCGGCCTGGGGTAGAAAAAACGTGCCTATCGCTTCACCTGCAAAAAGCTTTTGCAGGATACCTTTTGTACGTCCTGAACCTATAAAGGAACTCCCTCCACGGGTAGACACCATATGTGCTGCCTGGATTTTACTCTGCATACCGCCTGTACCAAGAGCACCCACAACATTTGAAGCCATGGCTCTGACTTTTTTATCAACTTTAGCAACGGTATAAACAGGTTTTGCTTCAGAATCCTGGTTGGGGTTACCAGTATACAAACCGTCAACATCAGTAAGGCAAACAAATAAATCAGCTTCAATAAGATTGGTAATCAATGCTCCCAGGGTATCATTGTCACCAAAACGGAGCTCTTCAACTGAAACTGTATCATTTTCATTAACAATCGGAATCACTTTCCAATCAAGCAGGGTCAATATGGTGTTTCGTACATTTAAGTAGCGGTTTCTATTGGAAAGGTCATCATGGGTGAGAAGTACTTGGGCGACCTTATAGCCCAAACGATCAAAAATATCCTCATAGGAGCGCATGAGACTGCTTTGGCCAATGGCTGCAGCTCCCTGCTTTTCCTTGAGTCCAAGTTTTCTGTCAATCGTAAGTCCCAGTCTTTTTTTGCCGGCAGCCACCGCGCCTGAACTTACCAGTATTACCTCTATTCCTGATTTGACCAGAAAGGAAACCTCCTGTGCGAGATTTTCCATTACCTGCTGATTCAGTCCGTTTTCACCGGTTAAAACCGCACTACCTATCTTGACAACAACACGTCTTGATTTACCAAGATATGATTGGCGCAGTTCAAATCCCTTCTTTTTATCCACCTGAAATGTCATGGCGCAGTTTCACTCTTCTGCTTAATTTTTTCTTGGGGCTAATCCTATAAATTACTCAAACATGTGTAACTCGTTAAAGCTGGTTTTCCAGGGTTTTAGCCAGGTATTTCTTCAGGGCGTCAATACCTGAACCTGTTAAAGCAGATATTGCAAGTACAGAAACATCCTTCTTGCTAAAAATCTTTACGAGTTTTTCAAATTGGCCCTGGTCTTCAAGCAAGTCAGTTTTATTTAATAAAATAAGCTTTCTGCGGCTTAGCAGAGTCTCGTTGTACCTGCTAAGTTCCTGGGATATTGTTTGATGGTCCTCAATGATCTCATCAATCGTTTTGGAAGCATCGATGATATGAAGGAGTATTTTGGTCCGTTCAATATGTTTAAGAAATTTATGTCCCAGCCCTGCTCCCATATGAGCTCCCTCGATCAGGCCAGGAATATCAGCAATAACATGAGGCACATGGTGGTCGAGGTACATGACTCCGAGATGGGGTTCCAGGGTAGTGAAAGGATAGGAAGCAATTTTGGGTTGTGCGGCAGACAACATTGTCAGCAGGGTTGATTTTCCTGCATTCGGCAGGCCGACAAGACCTATGTCAGCCAGGAGTTTCAACTCGATTCGCAGCCAGTGTTCAACGCCTGGTTTACCTTTGCCTGCAATTCGTGGGGACCGGTTCGTACTGGTGGCAAAGTGGGTATTACCTCCACCCCCATCACCTCCTTTTGCAATGACTAAACTCTGACCGTCTTCAATGAGATCAGCTATAACCTCATCGGTTTCAGCGTCCTTTATAATGGATCCAATCGGGACATTTATGATACAGTCAGCACCGTTACGGCCATGTTTTTTCTTGCCAAGTCCATGGCTTCCTCTTTCGGCACTAAAGTGGGATCGGTATCGAAAATCAATCAGGGAACCCATTCGATTTGATGCCACGATAATTACGTCACCGCCGTCACCGCCATCACCACCGTCAGGACCACCTTTAGGAATAAATTTTTCCCTACGGAAACTGACGCAGCCATTGCCGCCATCACCGCCCTTCACGAAAAATTTGGCCTCATCAATGAAAGCCATATCAGATATATATAGTTGATTTTAGAAAGTTACACTGCGACAATTAACCAATCGCAGAATCATAAAAAGCGGCTTTATGCCGCTCCTGTAATGATAGAACTGTAATGGAAAATACTGACTCAGCATTAAAACTTTGAGTCAGTACGTGAGATATTTCGAATTAGGATTCTTCGGGGTAAACACTTACACGTTTACGGTTACGGCCAAAATCTTCATACGTAACTTTACCGTCAACTTTTGCAAAAAGGGTATAATCGCGGCCAAGACCAACATTAGTGCCAGGATGTATCTTGGTGCCCAGTTGACGAACCAGAATATTCCCTGCCCTGACAACCTGACCGCCATACCTTTTCACACCACGTCGCTGTCCAGCGCTGTCACGTCCGTTTCGAGTACTACCGCCTGCTTTCTTATGTGCCATGATAAAACCTCAATGATTTATCAATAATTTGTTTAAAAT
>JAAXQI010000038.1 GCA_012974315.1 Desulfobacterales bacterium
CCTTAGTGCTGGTGGGCTGCATCGGCTTTTATGTTTTTATGAAGAAAAAATTTAACGCAACTAACAATGAAGCTGTTCAAACCCTTTTCATTCTTTTATGTACCGCTTTTGTAGTTTTAACCGTTGTCGGAATCTGGTTCCGGGGCACAAGAATGCGGTTGATGTTTTAAGGGAAAAGGCTGAAGGAAAAAAACAATTAAGAATTTTACTAAATATTAAACAAAACCATGTCAGATAGTGATCAAGGAAACAATAAACACGTAGAAGAAGGCCCTTCTTCCCGTCGTTCTTTACTGACCAAGATTTGGGTTTTGCTGGGCGTAATAGCCCTGGCTGAACTGATCGGAGTCGTGTTTGCCTTTTTCAAGCCCCGTAAACAGAGGGTAAGCACAGCAGACCGTGATGCCATAATCGTTGCCGGATCTGTGGATAGTTTTCTGCCCGGCACAGTGACCGCATTCGTGCGGGGCAAATTCTACCTGGCCAGACTTGCGGATGGCGGTTTCCTGGCCCTGTCTCGCACCTGCACGCACCTTGGCTGCACAGTTCCATGGGTGGCCAAAGAAAACAAGTTCATCTGTCCCTGCCATTCCTCGGAATTCGATATCAGGGGAGAAGTGATCAGCCCGCCGGCACCAAGGGCCCTTGATGTATATCAGGTTGTTATTGAGAATAACATTATCAAGGTTGACACCGGTAAACGAAAAAAACGATCTGGATTCGCAACAGACCAGATTGTCTATCCGGAGAATAGGCTGAAGGTAGAAGGCTGAAGACTATTGGGAATATATTATGAGAGATCATACAAAACTCAGGGCATTTGAATTGGCTGATGAGGTTGCCCTGTTAACCTATCAGGTAACTGCAAATTTCCCCAAAGATGAATTGTATGGTCTGACTGCCCAAATGTGTCGGGCTGCAGTTTCAGTTCCTTCAAACATCGTCGAAGGTTGTGCACGTAGCAGTCAGGCTGATTATCTTCGTTTTCTCTTTATTGCATTCGGTTCATTAAGAGAACTGCACTACCAATTAGGGTTATCGAAGCGTTTGGGTTTTTTAAATGAATAGGATATACCGGCTGTTGAAGAAAAAATTGTTGAAACTGAAAAGGTTTTAATGGCTTGATTGTGGCTTTGAAGAATGATTAATTTTTTTCTTGGGGGTGTTTTTAACCTTCAGTCTTCAGCCTAAACACCTGAAAATTTTATGTCTAAATCAGAAAATTTAAAAACCTGGGAACTAACCGGTCTTCTCGTAGCGATTATCATCATTGTGTCGCTGCCACTCTATTATTTTACGGTAGTGAAGAACAGGAGTGATGTTGTCATAGACCAGACTCCGGCAACATTTGTCGGCAGTGAAAAATGCAGGGACTGCCATAAGGCAGAATATGACAAGTGGCAGGGCTCCCACCATGATATGGCCATGGATGTGGCTAACGAGAACTCTGTGCTGGGTGACTTCAACGACGCCGAGTTCACCCTCCATGGTATAACATCACGTTTTTATAAAAAGGACTCCAGATATTTTGTCCATACCAATGGCCCAGGTGGTAAAATGGGCGAGTTTGAGATCACCCATACCTTTGGCTGGTTCCCCCTGCAGCAGTACCTGATCCCCTTTCCCGGCGGCCGGTTCCAATGTCTGCCCATTGCCTGGGATGTTAAGCTGAAAAAATGGTACCGACTGCCGCCCGTGGGACCTATTGACCCAGATGACTGGCTCTACTGGACCAATGCGGCCCAGAACTGGAACGGCATGTGCGCTGAATGCCACTCCACTAATCTGAAAAAGAACTATGACCCGCAAAACGATACGTATAACACTACCTGGTCTGACATTGATGTGGGCTGCGAGGCCTGCCACGGCGCCGGTTCCAGACATGTAGATTGGGCGGTGATGCCGGAAATGGCCCGTCCGCAAATTACAAATTTTGAACTTGTACAGAAAACATCGGGCACCAGTGCACGAGACTCGGTGGAGTTATGTGCACCATGCCATGCACGGCGGGCTGCACTGGGAGACTACATCCATGCTGAGGCAGACCTTTTGGACAGCCTGCTGCCCAGTCTGCTCGATGAGGAACTTTACTTTGCAGATGGCCAGATACTGGAAGAGGTATACGTGTACGGCTCATTTACCCAGAGCAAAATGTACCGCCACGGAGTGCGCTGCAGCGACTGCCATGACGTGCACTCCATCAAGCCGGTCAAGGAAGGCAATGCACTTTGTTTACAATGCCACCGGGCAGCGCAGTATGATTCCAGGGAACACCATTTCCACAAACAGAAGGACGAACCGGGCGAGCCCATAAAATCGGCAGAAGGTAAACTGCTCTTTGAAGTTGGTACCGGTGCACAATGTGTACAATGCCACATGCCGGGCCGCTATTACATGGGAACAGACTACCGGCCGGACCACAGTTTCAGGGTACCCGATCCAAGACTGAATGCCGCTATCGGTTCACCCGACGCCTGTCTGCGCTGTCATATAGATAAAAATCCGCAATGGTCGGATGAAATCATCACCAAGTGGTACGGCCCTGGACGCCTGGAACACTATGGTACTTTTATAGAAAAAGGCCGCAACCAGGATCCTGATGTCATTGAGGAATTAATCCGGTTGGCTGGTGATCCGCTTTATCCGGTAATTGTGCGCGCCACGGCCCTTTCCCTGTTAACTGCCTATCCGGTTGAACAGACAATCCAGACAATGGAAATTGCTTTGATGGATGAAGAGGCTTTGATCCGGAGGACAGCCGTAACATCCATCCAGGTACCTGACCAGGAAAAGTTGGTAAAACTGATTGGTCCCATGCTCTATGACCCTGTCAAAGCCGTCCGCATTGAAGCTGTCAGCCGGTTAGCCGGAGATAGAACAAAACTTCTGAATGCAGACCAGCAAAAAGTTTTTAAAAGTGTCCTCCAGGAATTTGAGTCAGCCATGGGCTATTCTGCTGATTTTTCCTTTGGCCGCTATAACCTTGCCAACCTCTATGCCGAACTTGACCGGCCGCAGGATGCAATCAGTAATTACGAGGCAGCGCTCAGGATTGATAACCTGTTCTACCCGGCCAAGGTCAACCTGGCCATGCTATATAACCGGAGGGGCTCAAATGACCAGGCTGAAAAACTCCTTCGAGAAGTGGTAACCGAGCAACCTGAATTATACGAAATTGCCTATTCTTTAGGGCTTCTCCTGGTGGAAATGCAGCAGAACAACGATGCTGTCACCTATCTTGAAAAAGCATCCAGGGGCATGCCGGAAAGGGCCCGCATCCATTACAACCTGGGGCTCCTTTACCAGCAACTCCAAAGGACCATGCGGGCAGAAAAAGAACTGCAACTTGCCATGATGCTTGAGCCTGGAAGCCTGGATTTCCAGTTTGGCCTGGCCGACCATTACCTGAAAAGGGGGATGCTGCAGGAAGCCAGGCGCATAGCTGAAAAAATGGCCGCCATGCATCCGGATAATCCGATCGGCAGACAGATCCTTAACTATATTGACAAAAGTACGGAAAGATAGAATGCGATTGTTCAAGGTGAATCAAATTCACTATATTTATAAATCTTGAGTAGCCGTATCCTTCGAGGAAGTTATCATTTCCAGTGGACACCGTAACTGGTAATTTTTCATTTCTGAGTCACAATTGTGGCAAGATATGTTAACTCAATAATCCTTCCTAACATCGCGTAGTACTTGCTAAAATTATTAAAGCGCTCTATATATAAAATATCATTTTCAATCATAACCCTCTAAGCGGAGTGGACTCCAATGTATGAGGCATTTGGAAGTAACTAAATTATGGCTTCTAAGGAATATATTTTCTCCTTGGAGGCTTTTTTGTTTAAAATTTATTAGCGAGAAGGAGAGTAAACATGAAGAACATGAAAAGTTATTTAGCGACGGCCAGTGCAATATTTTTTACGAGCCTTTTTCTTCTTGCAGTTATGGGCTCATTTTCTGACTCATATGCCAAAGGTGAACACGGCAGCATGAAATACAACGCAACAGTTATTACCAAATTCGGCTCCTCGTCCCCGCTGCCGGATAACCTTGATGTTTACTTCTACGGTCCGGCAGACAGGCCTGATGCAGTTATCGGGATTATTAAAGGAACCGCTTTTGATCCGAATATCTGGCGGCCTATTGCTATGGAAGCTGAAGAGATCGGCAAGTGGCGTTACTTGATTGAGACCTACAATGATTTGCTTGAGGAACCCTATTGGGGCTATGACATGCTTGATTCTGACGGAAAGTTGTTCGGTAAATGGATATCCACCGAGAGACGGGCCACTATCAAGATGACTAAAGACAACAAAATCACTGTGTATACTCCAAATGTACAACAGCGTGCGAGCACCGTGAGAGCTGGATATTGAGGGCACATTTTTTGCAAGAAATACGGACGAGTTAACAGGTGAATCTTTGCATATTAACAACTGATCAATTTAAAGGTGGCACATTATGAAACGTTACACATTCCTATTTATTGTCTTTCTGCTTTCTGTCGGTATCAACATAAGTTGTGTATTTGCAACCAATACTGATCAAGACATGCAAGCCGATTCCAGTGCCGACACTAAGACCGGGGAGGCCCAGTTAAACGATGGGCTTTATGCCAGCATTATTACATCTAAAGGTACGATTACTGTTGCGTTGGAGTTTGAAAAAACCCCACTGACAGTCGTCAACTTTGTGGGTTTGGCAGAAGGGACCAAGGATTTTATGGTTTCTAAAGGCAGGACGGCAGGGCCATTTTACGATGGGCTTACGTTTCACCGGGTTATTGCTAACTTCATGATCCAGGGGGGAGACCCACTTGGAAATGGCACTGGTGGTCCTGGATATAAATTCCGGGATGAATTTATTTCCAGCCTGACATTTAAGGGCCCGGGAATACTTGCCATGGCCAATGCCGGACCAAATACCAACGGCAGTCAGTTTTTTATTACCCATAAAGCTACCCCTCATCTTAACTACAAACACACAATTTTCGGCCATGTGGTTTCCGGGCAGGATGTAGTAAATGCTATCCGGAAAGGTGATGTTATTGAAAAAATTAAAATCACCAGGAATGGTGACAAGGCCAGGAATTTTGTTACTGACCAGGTTGCATTTGACAGATTGAGTTCTCAAGGAAAATAGTTTTATAGATAACGGATAATGAATGGGGCATTGTTCGGAGGTCAGACATCTGGACGAAATGACAATGAAAAAGCAGTAAAAGCAATGTGGGATTATACCCGTTTTCATTTCGAAACGGAGGAAGCATATATGAAAAGTATTAATTTTCCGGATATTCTCAACCACCAAGCCCTTCATGACAAGTTCACGGTGGAAGTTATGGAGATATATAATGAAATCAAAGAAGGCAAGCAGGTACTCAGTACTGTAGTTATGAAAGTTTTAATAAACTGGCTCCAGGAGCACATCTTGCAGGAAGATAAAAAAATAGGTCTTTATCTCTCCGGGCAGCATTCCAGTTGATGTCGTTTTTTTCTGTTCAGCATATCCTCTGACTTGTATCTCTGAGCATTTACTTTCCCATCAGGCACATTTTATTGACAAATATTGCATCTACTTTTGTTGTTGTTGCTCTGGCCGAGTTTATGTTTAAATTTGTTCCTATCGATTATGTATGCTTTTCTGGCATTTGATGTTGTGAAGAGAATGAAAGTTATATTCGATTATCCTGAATATCCAGGTACCTTCTGGTGTTTTTAACTAAATACCCAAATGTGTGGCGAAGGAGAAAATAATGTCTGAAGAAATGGAGAATGTTGAAGAGGTGTCGGTTGAAGAAGCTTTGCAGATGGAGATTATTTTTAATCAGGCCTTAATGGATGTATTGGTATCAAAAGGTGTAATTACCGAGCAAGAGGTGTTAGATAGGGTTGAGGAAGTTAGAAGGGAAACAGGTTTTGAATTGGATTAACAAATTCATTAAAAATCTTAACCAGGCTTAAGTTAATGAAGATCAACATATTGGAAAATATTCATGTTAAATCGACTTTGAGTCGTTAATGCATGATGGAAACGAGATTCCGTGCGTGATGATATTGATTTGAAATATTTCAAGAAACATCTTGAGGAGCGTCTCGAATCCATAACCGCTGAGCAGGAACGTCAAAAAAAAGGGACTGCGCCCGTCGAGCTCGACCAGGCAAGGGTAGGGCGCCTGTCGCGGATGGATGCTATGCAGCAACAGGCCATGTCCCAGGCTGTAGCCCGCCTTACAGACCAGGAACGGCAGCGCATCCTGTCTGCGCTCGGTCGTATGGTGTCCGGTGATTACGGTTATTGCGTAATGTGTGAAGATGAAATCGCCGAAGGCCGCTTACGGTTTGATTCCAGTGTTTTGACGTGTATTTCCTGCGCAAAAGAGGCGGATGGAAAGTAGGTTGTTGTGGATGGAAGGCAGGTTGTTAATGAACTTCACAGTAAATCACTTTGATAAATAAGGTAAAATCTTGCTGAACATAATCTGGATTAGCTTTTTTCTCTTTGCTGCAGTCTCGGCTCTCTACCAGATTTTTTTCCTCGGTAATCCGGAAGTGCTCAGCCAGATAATGGATGCGACCTTCAAGATGTCCGGTACCGCCTTTGAGATATCGATCGGCCTTACCGGGGTAATGACACTCTGGCTGGGTCTGATGCGTGTCGGAGAGGCGGGTGGTGCAGTAGCCATAATCAGCCGCCTGGTGGCTCCCCTTCTCAATAAGCTCTTTCCTGAAGTTCCCAAGGAGCATCCGGCCCACGGGGCCATGATCATGAACCTGGCAGCCAATATGCTCGGTCTTGATAATGCCGCCACACCCCTTGGACTTAAGGCCATGAAGGAGCTGCAGGAACTCAATCCTGAAAAAGACACGGCCTCCAATGCCCAGATAATGTTTCTGGTTATCAACACCTCATCGGTAACCCTGATCCCGATAACCATCTTCACCTATCTCTACCAGCTGGACTATCCCAATCCGACAGAGCTCTTTCTGCCGATTCTATTGGCCACCAGCTGTTCAAGCATTGCCGGGCTGATAGCCGTCTCCATTTACCAGCGGATCAATCTCCTGCAGCCGGTCATCATCATGTTCTTTTTGGGCTTCTTCTCAATCGTCGCCTTGCTGTTCTCCTACCTCCTGTCCCTTGACAAGGAAGCCATGCAGTCTTTTTCCCTGCTGCTCAGTAACGGGATAATCTTTAGTGTTATCGTCCTTTTTGTCCTGTTGGCTGCCATTAAAAAGGCGAATGTTTATGAAGAATTCATCAGCGGCGCCAAGGAAGGATTCAATATCGCTATCTCCATTATCCCATACCTGGTAGCCATGCTGGTGGCCATCGGAGTTTTCCGGGCCAGCGGTGCCATGGATCTGTTTCTTGGCCTTATTGATTACCTGTTCCGGTTCATTGCCCAGTTTCTGGACTGGCTCGGGATTATAGATTACAGCGATGGGCCGCTTGCTTTTGTTGATGCACTGCCCACAGGCATGATGAAACCTTTAAGCGGCAGCGGTGCCAGGGGCTTAATGATTGAAACGATCAAGACCCACGGTCCAAGCGCTCTTGTCTCAAAAATGGTTGCCATTATGCAGGGCTCTACCGAAACCACCTTCTATGTACTGGCCGTCTATTTTGGCTCCGTAGGCATAAAGAAATCCCGGCACGCAGTCACCTGCGGCCTGATCGCCGACTTCAGCGGCATTACCGCCGCCATTTTCATCTGTTATCTGTTTTTTGGTTAAAGTCTTCAAAAGAAGTCATTTGGATTCTATGTAATTTAGGGCATATTGGAATTACTACAACATTTTGCTGAGATTCTATCTTTGTTTTATAAGTCAGTTCGTGTAATAAATATTCCAGGAGATTTTCCACTGCATAAACTATCAAAAGGCATTTCGGCAAGGACGTGTATTTCAGGGCCGTACATCAGGATAAAAACAAATATCGTTTTACCTACTCTAAGGTAGAAATAAATAAACAGCAGAATAGGGAGAAATCAGATGACAGAAAAGACAACCGACCCTCTATCTC
>JAAXQI010000248.1 GCA_012974315.1 Desulfobacterales bacterium
GGAGTGGGCTATAAGCCGAATTCTGTACCCGCATGCGGGCCATGATCATTTCTCTTGGATGCCGGTCACCCGGCACCTCCAGCGATCTACCCGGAAACTTCGGACGGGCAATCCTCAAACGTTTCCCTATTTGATCTTGCTCCAGGTGGGGTTTACCATGCCTTTCATGTCGCCATGAAAGCGGTGAGCTCTTACCTCACCATTTCACCCTTGCCCGCCAAAGACGGGCGGTATATTTTCTGTGGCACTTTCCCCCGATCACTCGGAGTTCGTGTTACGAACCACCCTGCCCTGTAAAGTTCGGACTTTCCTCTAGCCTGCTCGAGGCAGACCAGCGATCATGCGCCCACTCCAAAATTGATAGTAAGATTTCGTCGACCAGGTGTAAAGTGATTTCAGCTATTGCTGCAGATGATTATCGCTGGCCTGAAAATATTTCAGGCAAAGCCTCATCAGGCAGTTTTAAGACCAGAACATCAAGAACTTCAGCAGTCTGAATCATTTTTTAAAAATTCATCCAACCGGGACTTAATCCTCCTCCGTGGTCGCCAGATCATGAAAAAGGATGCGTTGGCAGGTGGGGCAGTTGAGCATCTGGTCTCCTTTCATAATATTATTATAATGCTGGGGAGGAATACTCATAAAACATCCCTGACAGACACCTTTGACAACTCCGACAACTGCTTTGCCGTTTCGCCGGTCACGAAGCAGGTCATACTTTCTCAGAATAGAAGCATCAACCTTTTTTGCCATGCCATTGCGCTTGGTAACAAATTTGGCTTTTTTCCTTTCTATTTTTGCCGCCAGTTTCTTGGCTGCCGCGCTCTCCTCGTCCAAACTTCCTGTTCATCCGATGTCAGGTTCTCCTGTTCAGCCATAAGTTTACTATTGGCTTCACTGGTCTCCATAATGCTGAAGATTTTCTCTTCCTTCTCCTTGGTGCTTTTCTTGGTGTCTTCAATCTCTTTGAGCAGACTCTGGTACTCGCGGTTTGTCTGCACCTGCATCATCTTGGACTGGCGCTCTTTCATACGGCTCGTTTCGTCAGAAACTTCTGCTTCAAGTTCGCGTCGCTGTGCTTCTGCAGCTTCAATCTTTTCTTTCAATTCAATGATGGCTGCCTGGCGTTCATCAAATACCTTTTCACTTTTGGCAAGCGCCTCCTTCTCAGAGCTGATTGCAGCATCACATATGGCGATTTCCTGATCAATTACCTGCAGTTCTGTCAACTGCTGAATTTCTTCATTCAATGGTTGTCTCCTTGGTAGCTAGCGTTATTTTAACGCCTTTTTTTATGATAAATTTCATGTAGAAATTGTTGCACTCAATTATTATTCCCCTTAGTGGCAGCAATTATATATCTCAAGTTCCCGGTTCACAATAGGCGAAGGGGTTTTGCTGCTTTGCAGAAGGCTGAACCGGGACATTGACACCCTGCTCAGTAAAAACATCCGCTATCCTTTTTACCAGAGACTCAACGACCGGGTTCTCCGTAGCAAAATGGCCTGCATCAATTATGCTAAAACCAGATGCCTCTGCCCATCTCGCCGTACTGTGCTTCACCTCACCGGTCACATAAACCTGTGCACCGCCGGCAAATGCCGCTTCCGCAAGATCGGAACCACTGCCTCCACACACTGCCACAGTGTTGACTTCTTCCGGTATTTGACCTGCCACACGCAGGGCCGGCAAATTAAAAAATGCACACAAGCGTTCAATAAATGCTTTACGACTCAAAGGTTCAGCAAGACGACCAATGCGCCCGAATCCGATATCTGAAGCTGCGGGGTTCTCTGCTGTATCCTGGTCCTTTCGACTTGGCGCAAGAACACTTGGTTCCACCATGCCAAGACTTTTAGCCAATACATCATTCACACCGCCGACAGCCTGGTCCAGATTTGTATGACAGCCTATTATCGATATTTCATTCTCAAGGGCCCGGCGTAAAAACCGTCCCAATGGCTGATTAGTATAGATGGCTTTTAAAGGGTGAAAAATGAGGGGGTGGTGGGTAATGATGCAGTCAGCGCCGCATTCCTTTGCCTCGGCAAGTACTTCTTCCGTAGGGTCAAGTGCTATAAGGATCCCCTGTATCTGCTGGTCCGGATCACCTACCATCAGACCGACATTGTCCCATTGTTCTGCCAGGCCGAAAGCAGCGATCTTATCCAGGGTTTCAAGTAAATTTTTTACTGTTAAATTT
>JAAXQI010000249.1 GCA_012974315.1 Desulfobacterales bacterium
CCCTTTGAGAATGAACCTCCATGGCCATTCCTCCAGGCGATAGAATCTGGAAACCACAATTTTATTATTACCTACCTGCCATTTCATTTTGTATTACTGAAATAGGCTCAAAAGATGCATACTAATTCCCGCAGGGCAATGCATACAGCCAAAAGCTCAATATTTATGGACAGCTTAGTTGGTGGGCCTACCTGGACTCGAACCAGGGACCGACCGGTTATGAGCCGGTGGCTCTAGCCAACTGAGCTATAGGCCCATCCCAAAAAACCGAATTTGTTTTATTACCCCAGACAATTTTTTTTGTCAACCGCTAAATCATTGAATTTTGAATGGGATTTGCTATTGCCACATCACTAATGTAAATAAAGTTGCTTCTCTTGACCGTCTCCATACTGTAAGATAAATATATTAAATATTCCTGGCAGTCTGTTTTCTATTATAACAGATATCACTTTTCTACTTAACAAATTACGACTTTTATAATTATAGTCGGTCGCAACCTTGATCTATAACAACCTTCTCTACCTCATAACAGTCATCATCATATTCTCTACCGGTGGTGTTCCGGATGCACCACAAATCCCCTTCACTGCCGCCCTGATTATTTTCCTGGCAAAAGGAGGTGCCTACCATTATCTCGTCCGGCGTGCCCACTCCAATGGACGTGCCGCCGACGATAAACACTATTTTGCCATTGAACAAAAGTTTTCCCTTCTCGCTATTTTCATTTTTGCAATCGATGTCTATCTGCTTGATATTAAATATTACTTTTCCTTTCTCTCCCTAAACGGCAATTTGCCGGTATTGCTCAGCCTGGGCGGCATTTCTCTGTTTTTCTTTTACCTTTCTCTATTGTGGCTTGCTGCCAGAAAGAATTACCAGGGAATTTTTGGCCGCCACTATTCTGCCAAAGAATTTGTCATTAACAATATCAAGCTTAACATTCCCATAATCCTGCCCTGGCTCATTATCAATTTCATTGCTGACTTTCTCAAAATTCTGCCTTTTCCACTGTCAAAAATGCTTGCCTCTTCAGAATGGGGCGAATCCATTCTTTTTCTGCTTTTCTTCATCCTGTTGGCAGTCATTTTTCCTGTGCTCATAAAAAATCTCTGGAATTGCCAAACAATGCCGGATGGTCCTGCCCGTGCCCATATGGAAGAATTCTGCAGAAAACAGAACTTCAAATATTCGGACATTATGCTTTGGCCACTTTATGAAGGGAAAATGCTCACGGCAGGGGTTATGGGCCTGTCAAAAAGATACAGATATCTCCTCATCACCCCGGCTTTACTGAAAACCTTAACCCCTGATGAAATTGAAGCTGTCCTGGCCCATGAAATTGGCCATGTCAAAAAATACCACCTCCAGCTTTACCTCCTGCTTTTCATGGGTTTCGGACTTGTGGCCAGCCTGATCACCAGCCCCCTTCTCTACCTGCTTTTAAACTCAAACTTTTTTTACAACATTATCAATGCAACAAAAATAGACCCAGAGACTGCTTTAGCTTTCTGGGGCACGGCGCCGTTATTTGTCATCATGCTTGTATACTTCCGTTACGTGTTTGGTTTCTTTATGCGAAACTTTGAACGACAGGCTGACACCCAGGTATTTAAAGTCCTTGGTGACAGTTCGTCACTGGTCAGTTCCCTGGAAAAAATTGGCTGGTTAAGCGGCAATATCCGAGATAAACCCAGCTGGCATCACTTCGGTATCGGCCAGCGGGTTGACTTTCTGGAAAAATGCAGCAGAGACAAGTCGGAAATTGCCCGTCACGACCGTAAACTTTATGGCAGCCTCATCCTTTTTGTTTCCCTGCTGGCATTCACCAGCGGAATCTTCTGGAACATGCCCATGAAGCTTGATGACAAAGCGAATATTAAGTTTGCTGAATCTGTATTACTGCAAAAAGCTCACCGGGAACCGGATAAAGCCATCTGGCAGCGGCTGACAGGAGACCTCAAGCAGGAACTGGGCCAGGACGCAGAATCACTGGCTGCTTACGAAAAAGCTCTGGCAATGGAACCGGACAATCCCGAGACCCTGAACAATTTAGCCTGGCTTCTTACAACTGCGACTGATCCCACTGTTCCTGATCCTGGCCGGGCATTATTTCTGGCAAAACAGGCGTCATCGCTAAGGCCAACAGCAGGATACATCCTGGACACTCTGGCAGCAGCCTACTGGGCCAACAATATGATCGACGAGGCCTTGGATACTGAAAGAGCTGCCATTAAACTGGACTTGGGTAACCGGCCTTTTTACAGACGCCAGATGGATTTTTATCTCAATAACACCTGGCCGGCAGACCTGGAAAGCTGGGCAAAACAAAAATAACTACTTCATAAAAAATAATATTTTCCCACACAAGGTCAGATAGATGAAACGTATCCTGGTAACCAATGATGACGGAATCCATGCCCCCGGCCTGCAAATCCTTTTCAATAAAGTTCAGAAATTAGGCAGGCCAGTCATTATCGCTCCGGACCGTGACAACAGTGCAGCCTCCCACTCATTGACCATGAACAGGCCCCTACGAGTCAGGGAACTCGACAAAGATGTCTATTCCATTGACGGCACACCAACGGATTGCGTCACAATTGGTATTGGCAAAATACTGGCCGAAAAGCCGGACCTTTTGATCTCAGGTATAAACCCGGGCGCCAACCTGGGTGATGATGTGAGCTACTCGGGCACGGTATCCGCAGCCATTGAGGCCACCATGCTCGGCATACCATCCATTGCCGTCTCTCTGGCGGCCGACTCAGAACCCTATCACTACGAAACCGCTGGAGCCTTTATCGCTACCTTGGCCCAAATAATCCTGAAAAAAGGTCTCCCGAAAGATACTCTGCTTAACGTCAATATTCCCAATACAACCATCCAGGACATTGAAGGAGTGGTATTTACCAGGCGGGGCAGAAGACTCTATGAAGATGCGATTAAGGAAACTTTCGACCCGTGGGGACGAAAGCATTACTGGATTGGCGGAGGCACCCCTTCGTGGGATTCAGGTGAAGATACCGATTCTGCAGCTATAAGTGTAAACAAAATTTCCATTACCCCGATGCATTTGGATCCAACAAACTACGAAGCCCTCAAATTCCTTCGACAGGATTGGCAGGATTTGCTGGGCTCCAAATGAAAAAAGTAAAAATAAAAAGGGGGCAGATTTTAAATCTGTCCCCAAGTGCACAATGAAACGCTTGTCATCTCGAACAAGCCGCCAGGCTGGAGAGATCTTGTTTTTAAGATTTCTCCCTACGGTCGAAATGACAGGGTCCGGTCAAAATGACATTTCTCCCGTCAATCGTCAGCAGTCTTTGTTTGCTGACAATACTCCAGTACCCCACCGGGGTAACTCAATCTGTCCACGAAAGAATAAAAAAAGCCAGCCACACGAACTGTGGCCGGCTTGTATAATATATTAAATTGCAAATTACTTAGTAAACAAGACTTCCACCCGCCTATTTGTTTCACGCCCTTTCTGGGTCTTGTTCGAGGCAATCGGTTTTGTTTCTCCAAAGCCAATGCGGCTAAGCCTGTTCTGGTCAATTCCTTGTGAGACCAGATGGTTAACTACTGCCTTTGCCCGCCTCTCAGAAAGCCCCTGATTATATGCATCGGTGCCGATCCAGCATGTATGGCCATGGATTTCAGCATTAAGGTCAGGATATTTATTGAACACCTCCACCCAGCGGTTCAACTCATGGTAGGACTCGGGACGGAGAGTGGCATTATCAAAATCAAAAAAGATATTGTTCATGGTAAGGGCAATCTTCTCATCCAAAAGCTTATCAATAGGATAAAGAATAATGTCATGCCTGTACTCGGTATACATCTTGACACCAGTGAAATCCAGGGTTTCAGAGGCACCCATGTATCCTTCTTTTTCTGCGGAATATCCGTATTTATGACCTCCCGGTAAAACAATAAAATACTCTCCTGAATCGGGATCGCTTTTGGCTACACCGGCAGATTCGTTCATGGTCAGATCATTCCAGACAATCTGCGCTTCCAACGGGTTTTTGTCCGGATCCATCACCTTGCCAGAGACAGCAACAGCCACAAGAGGTCTCGCTGCGGCAGGTAACTGGGTTGCAAAAATATCACTGGGGCCGCATCCTGTCTGTGGTGAAGATATATCCCCGTCCCAGCAGCCTGATTTCTTTTCTGCAGTGGCATAATAAGCGAGATCGCCAGCTGTTGTTATCTGAAATCCCCAGTCGTTATAGGGACTATTTACTTCCTTGCCAAGATTCAGAGGCTCGCTCCACTCGGTCCAGGACGACTTGTCTTCCCGGAAGCTTACAAAAACATCCAGCCCACCAAGCCCGTAATGACCTTCTGAACTGAAATAAAGTGTCCTGCCATCCGGATGCAGGAACGGCGAGTATTCAGCATAAGGAGTATTTATTGCTGCACCAAGATTGATAATCTTGCTTTCGCCGGACTCTGTTTCCGTATAAACATAAATATCTGTATTTCCGGCATAACCTCCATGAAACAATGTTTCCTTTTCATTGAAGGAACCTACATTCCCTGGTCGGTCAGAGACAAATAATATGGTTCGGCCATCAGCAGGAAGCATGGCATCACTATCAAAATGCTCAGAGTTTATCGGAGCCGGATAATGTTTTATTTCTGACCAGCATTGCTTGCCTTTTTCAGCATAAAAGATATCTCCGCGCCCGAATGATTCGGGATAATTGGCCATCAGGGTAATTTTATTATTATCTGCAGAAACTCCAAGGATCATCTCATGGCTGGGCGTTGAAACCGGAGGCCCCATATTGTCGGCCTTTTGCCAGCCGCGCCGATACTTGACTGAAGAATAAATGTCCTCGCCTCCTGCCTCTTCACCTCTATTACGCGTAAAATAGAGCGTCTGGTTATCAGCAGAAATAACCGGCCTGAATTCAGATCCCCTGGTATTTACTCCACCGCCAACCGAAAAGTTCTGCAAATTCTCTTCCGGTGCTTCAAGCAGGCCTATTATCTTATCAAACCGCTCATCCATGGTGGGAAAATTCGCTTTATATTGTTTATAAACAGCTGCAGCTGCATCCCAATCTCTATCACTAACGTAGGATGCGGCAAGACGCTGGACAGCAACAAACGCTAACTCGCAGGGACTATTATCACTAATGAATTTTTCATAGTCCTGCACTGTAACTGACTGTTGCAGCACAACCTCGCGCTCTTCGCACAACTGGTCAGCAGTAGCAAATTGGGGGATTAGAGCGAGCAAGAATATCAAGGCCCCCAAAATTACCTTCCGGCCTGTCATCATCTTTGCATTCATCGAGGTCCTCCTGTTATTGGCCCTTGGCAGACAATTAACTTTTTAAAGTAGTAAGACTAACAAGTTAATTACCCTATAATTTTTTAGTTTTCTGGTCAACAATATAGTTTACAGTCACCATTATATAGTAAAAAAAATTACGAATTCAAAAACATGGCTATTCATATCCATATAATGGTCATATTGCTGCAAATAACACATTAGCAGACATGCAATTGCCAAGCCAAAATGCAGTTACCTTTGTACAATTTTTTATTTTAAAACTGCGACAAAAAAATATACAATCATGAAAAGTCCCATTTCAGTCCTGTCTTTATTTATTTTTCGGGAGGAAGCAAGATGCCACTATTAGGCGCACACATGTCCATTGAAGGAGGCCTGCACAAGGCCTTTGAACGGATCAGCCTTGTTGAGGGCCAATCCTTGCAGATCTTCTCCAAAAATCAACGGCAATGGAGAGTGCCAGAATTAAACCCTTCTGAGATTGAAGAATTTATCGAGGCCTGGAAGCAATGGGGCAAGGGACCTGTTGCTATTCATAACTCTTATCTGATCAACCTGGCAAATCCTGATGAAAAAAAGGCAAACAAGGCTGTTGGCGCTTTTGCCGAAGAAATCCGCCGCTCGGATCAACTTACTATCCCCTACCTGATCATGCATCCTGGTTCCCACGTGGGCTCTGGCATTGAAAAAGGGCTGCTGCAATTGACTGCAAATATTGATCTGGCCTTTGCACAGGCAGGCAGCACCACATCCGTTATGGTTCTGCTTGAGACAACGGCTGGACAGGGCACCGGTCTTGGCGCAAACTTTGAGGAACTGGCCCATGTTATAAACAACTCAGCCTACAATAAACGGATCGGTGTCTGCTTTGACACCTGCCATGCCTTTGCCGCAGGCTATGATATCAGCTCTGAAGCAGGATATGAGAAGACCTTTGCCGCTTTTGATAAAATTGTCGGCCTGGAGCGGCTGAAATTTTTCCATCTCAATGATTCAAAAAAAGAGATGGGCTCAAAGGTTGACCGTCATGAACATATCGGCAAGGGGGAAATTGGACTGGAGGGATTCAGGCTTCTTATGAACGACCCGCGTTTTGCAGAACATCCCATGGTACTGGAAACTCCCAAAGAAAAGAATCTCAAGGAAGATATTGAGAACCTGAAAGTGCTGAGAAGTTTGCTAGAGAAGTAATAATATCGAACAAAAAATTATGAATTCTGATCGGACGGGAAGCTACTTCGATATTCGAAATTAAGTATTCGTTGTTCTGTTGTTATATTTAAATATTTTTCCATACAACCAACAGATATTTTTTGCAACTGATGAGCCTATTTGACGTGAAACCATTTCGCTCAACCTGCTATCCTGGCCGCCAGCACCAATTCCCGCACAAAATCAAGCAGAAATGATCTTCCGATCAGAAAAAGAACAATACATACTATGGCAGCCGCCGGGACAGTAATAATCCAGGATTTAAATATTTTCTTGGCGATACGGCTGTCAATACCTGACAGACCACGGGCCAGTCCGATTCCCATGATTGCCCCCACCAGGACATGCGTTGTTGAAACAGGCAGTTTCATACGGGTGCAAACAAGTACCGCAGCTGTTGCAGCAATATCAGCGGCAACTCCACGGGTTGGGGTAATTTCAGTTATCTTGGTACCAACCGTGGCCATAACCTTGTGCCCATAGGTAGCAAGACCAAGCACAATGCCAACGCCACCCAGTATCAGAATCCATAAGGGCACAGGCACCTTCATCTCCACAGTGCCGGTACTGAGAATATTTGCCACAGCGGCCAAAGGACCTACCGAGTTTGCCACATCATTGGCGCCATGTGAAAAAGCCACAGCACAGGAACTGATTATAACCAGCGGCACATAGACTTGCTCAACCTGCTCAAGCTGTTCATGAAGCGGCAGCGATTCTTTACCGGCCAATTTTTTCTTAACATGCATCCGCGAAATAATGGTTGCAACCACACTGATAAACAAAGCAAGAAGCAGTGTATGGGTATCAGTCACCCAGTCAAGCCCCTTGAGGATATGCTTAAAGCCCTTATATATCGTGGCAAGGGTTACAACCATGGCTAAAAAGAAGACGATGTACGGGGTGACCCGAATGGCTGCTTTTGCCGGGTTTTCCTGCCCCAAAATCATCTTGCTGATAATTTTAAATATAATAAAGGCCATAAGACCACCGGCCAAGGGAGAGATAAACCAGCTAGCCACAATCTGTCCCATCTTGACCCAGTGGACAGAGCCGATACCTGCTGCCACAATGCCGAATCCTGCTACTGCACCGACAATGGAATGGGTAGTGGAAACAGGCATCCCAATAATGGTGGCAAAATTAAGCCAGAGGGCTGCAGACAAAAGGGCGGCTGCCATACCAATTACCAGAAGCGCTGCCGGCTCACCCTCCAGCATACCAGGCAATGAAGCAAGGGCCGAGGGAGCAACAATACCTTTGCGGATTGTATCTGTAACGTGGGAGCCAACCAGGACAGCACCTGCAAACTCACAGATACCTGCAGCGATGACTGCCTGTTTGACGGATAAGGCCCCGGAGCCGACGGCATCGGCCATGGAATTAGCCACATCGTTCGCTCCTATGTTCCAGGCCATATAAAGACCCAGCAGAGCCATAGTGGCTAATATAATAATATCCATGGAATCAGTAGGTCTGTCTGGAGAAATTATTTCACGATCATGGTTCTGAGCATATCCCCGGCGTTTTCAGCCTCGTTTGCAATGGCGCTCAGGGTGAGTATCATCTTCTCATAGAAAATTATGGTGATAGGATCCAGTTGTTTTTCAAGGGCATAAACATCTTTGCTCAGACTGCGAGCCATGCGGTCTGCCTTCCATTCCTCCTCATTGAGTCCGTGGAGAATGTCAAGGACATGCCTGGCCTCAGCACCGCTGAAGGAAACCTCGGCAAGGTTTTTTAGTTCAACCGCTGCCCCAAGGAGTGTGCCGGTTACCTGGAAGATCTGCTCAATAAAGTCGAAAAACTTATCCATTACAGCAGGATGCAGCTTGGTCTTGCGCAGTGTCAGGATAACTGCAAAGTCTTCAACCTTGTCAGCTATCTTGTCCTGGCAACTGATAAATCTTTCCAGCTCCACCCTTTCGACCGGCATAAAGTAGCGACGCGGCAGATGCTGACGGACTTCATGCTTGATGTTGTCCGCTTCATATTCCAGCCTGGAGATCTTATCCTGGATCCTGTGGATCTCTTCATAATCCTCATTAACCAAAGCCTCCATGAGCGGCTTAAGCATTTCAACGCACTCATGCACCTTTTTTGTGTGCTCCACCAAAGGGCCGAAAGGAGATTTCCCGAATAAATCTTGGATAATATTCATATATTTACCTCACTTGCTTTTTTAGATATATGACTTTATCAGCCATTCTCATGCTGGCCACTATTAGTTCTTTTTGTTAGGTCTTTATGAGGATTATATAAAAAAATTGTTAGAAGTACATTTTTTTCACTGAATACCATGTTTTCATTAATCCAATTTTCATCTCAACAATAATAATGGCAATGATTTGTCGGACATTAAAATGCATAGTGAAGATAATAAAGGGAAACAAACTGTAACAACTTTTGCTCATCAGAAGAAATTAATTCACCTGGCTTCCAGGCAGGTGAATTGAGAAAATAGCGCCCTTTCCCGGTGTGCTATCAACCGTCACATTGCCTTCATGTACCTGGACAATATGTTTGACAATTGACAATCCGAGGCCTGTGCCCCCAAGTTTCCGACTCCGCGCTTTATCGCTGCGATAAAAGCGTTCAAAGAGGCGCGGCAAATGCTCTGCAGCAATACCAACACCAAAATCCTTTACAGAAATAACAGTTCCCCCATTCTCAAGGCCTGCATCCACAAGCACCTTGCTCTCTTCATCACTGTATTTAATGCTGTTCATAACCAGGTTTATAATTGCCTGTTCAAGAAGAGGCCCATTAACATAAACGAAGAAATCTTTAGGGCACGTTAATTGGACCTCAATATTCTTGTCCTCCGCATCCACAATACATACGTCGATCGCAGACTGTAAAATTTCTTGATCAGAAATATCTGCTTTTGAACGTCGCAGAATGGCACGGACTCTTGCAATCAATTCCCTGGGGCTGAAAGGTTTTGTCAGGTAATCATCAGCTCCCAATTCAAGGCCTATTACAATATCTGCCTCTTCACTTCTGGCTGTGAGCATAACAATAGGAACAGCTTTTGTTCTGGGGTCGTTTTTCAGTGATTTGCAAACATCAAATCCATCTACACCGGGAAGCATCAAATCAAGAATAATGAGACTCGGAATTTTCCGTCTTGCTTCCTGCAAAGCTTCTTCGCCAGAAGTAACACCTTTTACCTGATAACCTTGCTTTTTAAGGTTGAAGCTTACCAGTTCAAGAATGTCTTCTTCGTCTTCAACAACAAGTATCTGTTTATCCTGCATCTCCTGTCCTTTCAGATATATTCTTTATTGCTTGCAAGATACATGACAGATCCCTGTCGGTGTTTCCAAGGCATGGGGGAAATACTTCTGTTTCAATTTCAATGCCACAGTTACAAGACTGATAAGTACCGGCACCTCTACCAGCGGGCCGATTACCGCAGCAAAGGCTTGGCCTGAGTCAATGCCGAAGACGGCAACCGCCACGGCAATTGCCAGTTCGAAATTATTTGAGGCCGCGGTAAAACTTAATGTTGTTGTCTGCTCATAGGTTGCCCCCGCTTTCAGGGACAGATAAAAGGAGACCATAAACATAACAACAAAATAGATGACAAGAGGCACAGCGATCCTGATCACATCAAAGGGGAGTTGCACAATAATTTCACCTTTGAGGGAGAACATGACCAGGATGGTAAAGAGAAGAGCGATCAAGGTCATGGGGCTTATTGCAGGAATAAATGTTTCTTCATACCAGGTCTTGCCCATGGTCTTTATACCGATGAAACGTGAAAACATGCCGGCCAGAAAAGGAATGCCCAGATAAATAAAAACGG
Organism: Desulfobacterales bacterium; assembly: GCA_012974315.1. Lineage (GTDB taxonomy): Bacteria > Desulfobacterota > Desulfobulbia > Desulfobulbales > BM004 > BM004. Next base: position 10,332 of record JAAXQI010000249.1, read on the forward strand.
ATTTGGCAATTTCACCCATGGTGATGTCAACCACAAACCCTGTCATACCTAGCCAGCCCGGTATAACAGTGATAAACAGGTAGGCATAAAGCGGGAAGAACAGTACCTGGAAGATTGAATTGAACGCCACCAGTCCGGCGCAGTACTCCGTATCACCCCCGGCAAGATCATTCCAGACAATAACCATGGCAATGCAGCGGGCCAGGCCTATGAGAATGAGGCCAACCATATATTCCTGATGGCCGGACAGAAAGGCTATGGCCAGTAAAAACATGAGTACAGGCCCGATTATCCAGTTCTGAACAAGTGACAGGGCCAGAACCCTGCCGTTCCTGAAAACCTGGTGCAGCTGTTCATACTTCACCTTGGCAAGCGGTGGATACATCATCAGTATGAGGCCTATGGCAATGGGTATATTGGTGGTACCCACCTGGAAGGAATTGATAACATCCTTTATGCCTGGGAAAAAATATCCGGATCCGACCCCGACGAACATGGCCAGAAATATCCAAAGCGTCAGGAACCTGTCCAGAAAAGATAAATTTTTGACCTGCTGTTCAGCCGAATTATCTATTGGAGACAATTCCTGCTTAACAAGCTCTTCTGAAAAGAAAATTTCCATGCGGCTGCGAATGGAATCGCGCACATTACGGAACCTCTGCAAATTTTCCGGGGTTGAATCATTGGTATGGGGAGGATCGGGAAAGCCCATGTGCAGTCGCTGCACCCCGCCGAAGAACACGGGGCAATTTTCATTGGCATCATCGCACAGGGTGATGACATAGTCGAAAGTTATATCCTCGTATTTATCCAGATGGTCGGAGGTCTCACCACTTATGTCCACACCGATCTCATCCAGAACCGCGATGGCGAGGCGGCTGACTCCTTTCGGATTTGTACCGGCTGAATATGTTTCGACCCTGTCGCCAAAGTCTTTTTTCACAATCCCGGCCGCCATCTGGCTGCGGGCAGCATTGGCCGTACACAGAAACAAGACCTTGATTTTCTCTTTTTCCGACATGGACACCTCAAACAAATTATGGGATAGTATTTTATAAGTTTACAACAGGATTCTGCCAATGCCAGAAAATTCTCTCCTCTAACAGTTTTTCAACAAAGATAAATAGCGATTATGCATAATGACATTCTAATCATAAACTCCACCATCCTGCCGCTGTCCCATAACGAACCGGAACTTATTCAAAATGGTTTTATCTCTATCAGAGATGGTGCAATTTCCGGACTGGGGCCCATGGCTGACCTGCCTGATTCAAGCCTTGCAGAAAAAATAATCGATGCGAGTGGACACCTGGTCATGCCAGGCCTGGTCAACACCCATACCCATGCGCCCATGACCCTTTTCCGTGGAATGGCGGATGATCTTCCCCTCATGACCTGGCTCAACGAGCATATTTTTCCAGCTGAGGCCAAAAACGTCAACCGGGAGATGGTTTACTGGTGCTCAAAGCTTGCAGCTGCCGAGATGATTCTCGCAGGGACAACAACTGTTGCAGACGGATATTTTCTGGAAGATAGTGTAGCAGAGGCCTTTGCTGACTGCGGATTACGGTCTGTTGTTGCCCAGGGAGTCATTGATTTTCCAGCTCCCGGCGTTCCAGACCCGGCCCAGAATGTTGCAATGGCCGCACAATTTATTGATCGCTGGCAGGGCCGGAATAACTTGATTACCCCGGCAATATTCTGCCATTCGCCATATACCTGCTCCCCTGTCACCTTAAAAAGGGCCAAAGAAATGGCAAGGCTGAAAAATTGTATGCTTTTTATACATCTGGCGGAAACAAGAACGGAAGCGGAACAGATACAGGAGCATCACAACACTACTCCGGTCCGTTATCTGGACAGCTTAGGCATATTGGATAAAGATACCATCTGCGTCCACTGTGTGTGGCTGGAGGAAGAAGAAATCGAAATACTGGCCAAAAGCGGGGCAAAAGTTTCAACCTGTCCCCAGAGCAACATGAAACTTGGCTCCGGCATTGCGCCTCTTAAAAAAATGCTTGCTGCAGGAATATCTGTAGGGCTGGGAACTGATGGTTGTGCCAGTAACAATACCCTGGATATATTTTCTGAAATGGATCTTTGCGCCAAAATTCACAAGGTCAAAGACCTTGATCCGACTGCGCTTCCGGCAAAGGCAATTCTGGAAATGGCCACAATTGGTGGAGCTTCTGCTCTGGGGTTGGCAGGAGAGATCGGCAGCCTCTCTCCCGGGAAAAAGGCTGATATAATTATGCTGGACCTTATGCAGCCACACCTGCAGCCCTTTTACCACCCGGATCTGCTGGTATACGCCGCCAGCGGTGCCGATGTCAGCACCGTCATCATTAACGGCAAACTCGTAATGCAGGACAGACAAATCCTCACCTTTGATGCTGACCAGGCAATGGCAAAGGTGCGGAAACTGGCTGAGGGTTTATAGCGGGTTTTTATACTACTCAGGCTAATTATGAACTGAGGGGAAATCTTCTTTATATAATTATTAACCGCAGACCCACGCAGACTTACGCAGAAAGTGTTAACTTGCTTTCTGTCTTGTCATCTCGTTCATTTGGGGACAGATATAAAATCTGTCCCCAAGTAATCTAAATCGAGATAAAATTTCTTGTACATTCAAGGAAGAAGCTGATTCGCTGTAGTTTAACTACGCGAATTAGCTGATGACGCAGAAGATGCAGCAATTTCATCTCGATTATAAAGCGATAAAATAGAGTACTACCAGGACCAGAATAAAAAAGATGCCAACTTTGACGCCTATACTTTCATCTTCAGGTTCATGGCCGTGTTCACTGTCATGGTCTGACATAGCTTTTCCTCCAAAACATTTTAATGAGGGGACAGATTTCAAATCTGTCCCCATAATCAATCCGGCGCAATGTAACCGACTTCTTTAGATTTCTCATCTCAAAAACAATTTAACGACCAGAAATCCACCAACCAGCAAAATAAAAAACAAAATGCTCAAAATATTAAAATAGCGCTCGATAAAATGCCGGACCGGAGCGCCGAACTTGTATATAAAGGCTGCAACCAGGAAAAAGCGGGCCGAGCGGGACAACAGTGACACGAGTACGAAGGTCGCAAAATTTATCTTGAAAGCACCTGCTGTAATGGTAAAAAGCTTATAAGGCAAAGGAGTAAAACCAGCCGCCGCCAAAGCGAGAGCATCATGCTGCTGGTAGAGGTTCTGCACAACTTCATACTTATCCTGCAGGCCGTACCATGCAATAATATTCACGCCGATGGTATCCATAAAACCCATACCAAGTCCATAGCCTATAATGCCCCCAAGAACTGAACCAACAGCACAAATGGCGGCATAGCGAAACGACTTGGGAGGTATCGCGATACAGAGGACCATGAGAAAGACGTCTGGTGGTATTGGGAAAAAAGATGACTCAGCCACGGCAATGAGAAACAGGGCCCAAACACCGGAAGGGGTTTGCACCCAAAGCAGAGACCTGTCATATATCTGCCTGATCCAGCCAATCTTCTGTGTTTCTTTTTCACCTACGTGTTCTGTCATTGCAATTTCCTGGCGTATTTGGCTGGATCCCCGCCTGCGCGGAGATAACAACAATTATATGAGATGAAACAATATTACATGCTGGGTAATAACCCTGACTGGCAGGTCATTACTGGTTCTTCATTACTGAATGATCTGCCTTTAATAATGATTCGTCATTCCCGCGGAGGCGGGAATCCAATCCTTTCAAAATCAAATTTATTGCCTGGCAGAGTTATTATCCGTTAAGCAACCGGCGTTCAGTCGTTTTTCCAACCATGGTCACCGATCAGGTTGACAAAGCGAACAAGCTCAATGGTTTTTTCTGTAATTTCCCCATCTTTTTTTGTAACAAACTGCAAATTCTGCACGCCACGATCTCCAACCGGAATAATCAGGATGCCGGGATCTGCCAGCTGTTCAAGAAGTGGCAGGGGAACCTTTGGGCCGCCTGCGGTTACAACTATTGCATCGTAGGGCCCATATTCCGGCCAGCCGTTTGTACCATCATCCAACTTGGTAAGGATATTAAGATAATGCAGGGAATCAAAAACCTTTCTGGCCTGCACCAGAAGAGTATCAATCCTCTCAACCGTATAGACCTTCTCACAGATCTGTGAGAGAATTGCTGCCTGGTATCCGGAACCGGTGCCGATCTCCAGGACGCGTTCATGCCCCTTCAAGCCTAAGGCCTGGGTCATCAGGGCAACTATATAGGGCTGGGAAATGGTCTGCCCCCTGCCAATCGGGAGCGGTGAATCGCCATAAGCCTGGTTCTTCATGGCATCTTCAACAAAAAGATGGCGCGGAACCTTTCTCATGGCTTCCAGGGTTTTCTGATCATGGATGGATCGGGGCAGCAACTGCTCTTCAACCATCCTGGCCCGGGCTTTTTCAAAGTTGGATGCAAGCATTTTCACTCAACAGGGCCAATCTCTTTAAAATCCTCCTCGCTCATGGTCCTGTACCCAATGCTTTGAACAATGTCTCCATTAAATGTGACCTTTACGATTTCATATGTTTCTTCACCAATTTTCTCCCCAATATATGGTGTATCATGCAACATGGTACTTTTAGACTCATAATAAACCCAGAGAAGGCCTCCTTCTGGCAATTTATACTCTGAATCCGGTTGGCCCAGATAATTTACGACTTCCTGCTTCGTCGTTATCCCCGGAGTTACCAGACTGCAATCAGAGGCGAGATGTCTTACATTTTTTCTGGCACAGCCGACCATACCCAACATGAGTGACAAACACAGAGCAACAACAATAACAAACGATTTTTTATACATTCATTTCTCTCCGATCGTATATTCCTGCCAGGCTTATTGGGTAACTGTACTTTCCTGCCCGGCAATTTCTTAAAAAGATTCCTGAACCAAACAAGGATATCCCGAACATCTTCCTTTTTCAATACATATCCTGAACCCGTGGCTGCTCTTCCAGGTCATCCTTTCGTTGCCCGTTCAAGGATTTGATAACTTCGTTCTACCATTTTCCTGGGATCAACCATGAGACCTGCCTGGATCAAGGCGTTATCAAATATCTGTTCAATTACATTTTTAGCAAAATCTTCATCAGTGCCCCGCAAAAGTGACAACTGCCTGATCAGGGGATGATCGGTATTTATCTCCAGATTTTTTGTCCCGACTTCCTGGAACTGTTCTCCTTTCTCAAGCCTGGCAGCCTGCATCACCCTTTCCATGGTGCTTGTCATATAGCCATCCGGGCTCACAACAATAGCAGGGCTTCCCACCAGCCGTTTTGAAACAATCACCTCCTTAAGCCGATCGCCAAGGGTTTCCTTGATCCATCCGACCAGGGACTCTGCAACCTCTGGCTCCATAGAAGAATCAGCTTTCTCTTCTTCAGGCTTCTCGGAGCTTTTTATAGCTGAAAGGTCAAGGTCACCCCTGTCAGCTGAGACCAGTTTCTTGCCATCAAACTCGCCAAGGTGGTTCATGACAAAGTCATCAATGGGCTCCAGGGTATAAATGATCTCAATCTCTCTTTTCCGGAAAGCCTCCACATAGGGCCCTGATTCAGCTGCAGTCCTGGATGGCCCGTTTATATAATATATCTCTTCCTGGCCTTCTGCCATACGTTCCACATATTCTGCCAGGGAAATTATTTTGCCTGCTTCTGATTTTGAAGACTCAAAGCGGAGCAGCTTGGCGATCTCGTCACGATACGCATAATCACTGGTGGCGCCCTCTTTGAGATATATCCCGAAATCAGCAAAAAACCCATTGTACTTTTCCGGGTCTTCCTTGGCCTGTTCCCCGAGGAATTTGAGGAAACGCTTAGTGAGAACCTGCTTCAACTTTGCCACCAGGGCAGAATCCTGCAAGGCCTGCCGCGAAATATTCAAGGGGAGGTCTTCACTGTCAACAACCCCTTTTAGAAAGCGCAGCCACTCTGGCATGATGTTCTCGCTGTGCTGCTCTATAAGCACCTTCTGGCAGTAAAGGTTAACCCCTGATGTCATGCGACCGAAGCCAAGTCTTTCAATATTTTCCTTGGGTACAAAGAGCAAAGCATTAATAGCCAGTGGAGCATCTGCGACAAAATGGAGCCGCAACAGAGGATCATCAAAGGCGTTGCCAATAAACTTGTAAAACTCGCTATACTCTTCTTCCTTGATTTCGTTTTTATTTCGTGCCCAGATGGCCTGGACCGTGTTGACTGTTTCGCCTTTTACCTTAATGGGAAAGGGAACAAAGTTTGAATACTGCTTGATGATTCCCCTGATCTTCTCCTCATTGGCAAACTCATGGGAGTCATCCTTAAGCTCAATTATTACTTTGGTGCCGCGCCGAAGGCCATTCTCCGGAGTCAGCGTATAGCTGCCGCTACCATCTGAGGACCATTCATAGCCCTCAGCATCCGGTCCATATGAGCGTGACAGAACCCTTACCTTTTGAGCTGCCATAAAGGCGGAATAAAAGCCAACGCCAAACTGACCGATCAGGCTGACATCCTTCTTAGCCGCCTCGGCCAGCTCAGAAAGAAAGGTGTTTGAACCTGAATGCGCTATGGTGCCAAGATTTGCCTCCAACTCTTCCCGGGTCATACCAATGCCGGTGTCAGTGATGGTCAGCGTATGGTTTGTATCATCCACATCAATTGTTATTTCCAGCGGCACATGGCTGTCAAATACCTCTTCTTCCGAAAGGCTCTGGTGCCTGAATTTTTCCAGGGCATCAGCTGCGTTTGAAATCAGCTCACGGACAAAAATATCCCGCTCCGTGTAGAGTGAATGGATGACAATATCCAACAGTTTCTTTACTTCCGCCTGAAACTCTTTTGTTTCCGACTTGGTTTTTTTCTTGGCCATTTACCTGCCTCCTATTATCTTTACAGTTTGATTTTTATCCTTTATTTCGGCAAAGATGATAATCATCATGAGCAGTCTGTCAAGAAATAGAGACACAACTCATAGGTCTTGTCACCTTTATAAAAAATATATCTGCTGACAAACAAGGGTTAAGGAACATACAATCATGAGAATCATTACCTTTGGGGATATTCACATGAATCCCGGTGATGTCGAAAGCATCCCGGGCATACACTCTGCTGAGCTTATTATCATCACTGGAGATATAACTAATTTCGGCTCCAGGAAAGATGCAGAAAAGATAATCAATAAACTGATGACCATTAACAGCAATCTCCTGGGTGTTGCGGGTAATCTTGATCAACCCGAGGTTGCCCGTTATCTGGAGGATATTGGATTGAGCCTGCATGGAAAGGGTAAAATAATTAACGGATTGGGTATTGTTGGTTTGGGCGGCTCAAATTTTACCCCTTTTAAAACACCCTATGAGTTCAGCGAGCAGGAACTTGCCAACCTCCTGGCCAAAGGGATTTCCCAGATTGGAGACACCAAAGACCATATTCTTGTCTCGCATACTCCTCCTTTTCAGACTAAAATAGACAAACTGTTAAATAATGCACATGTTGGCAGCACTGCGGTAAGAACTTATATTGAACAGCAGCAGCCGCTCCTCTGCCTGGCCGGTCATATCCATGAATCAAGGGGGCAGGATTATATCGGCAGGACGCTCGTGTTCAATCCGGGCATGATCAAAGATGGTGGTTACATCAAGGTTCTTTATGAAAATGGCGAAATTTCGGCTTCACTTTATCCTTAATATTAGAAGGGTCCGATGAAAATTATGGGAAACAATATTGACACATTAATCATAGGCAGCGGGCTCTCCGGGCTCACAGTCGCGCATTTTATCCAGAAATATCAACCCGGCACACGTATCTCCATTCTTGAAAAATCTTCTTCACCGGGAGGGGCCATCAAATCATTTCACCAGGATGGCTTTCTCGCCGAATGGGGGGCCCACGGTTTTCTGGATAACGTGGAGGCGAGCACCGAACTCCTTGCTGACACCGGCCTGGACAAAGAGGCTCAAAAGGCGCCGCTGGACGATTTTGTCCGTTACGTCTGCTTAAACGGCAGACTGAATCTCATTCCCCAGAACCCTAAAAAAATCATTCAATCAAACCTGGTTTCACTGCCTGCCAAGCTTCGCGTCCTGGCTGACCTCTGGAAAAGGCCTCTTCCTGAAGAACAAACTGTAGCCGATTGGGCAGCATATCGTTTTGGCGCAAGCCTGCTGCCTTTTGTTGATGCAGTCCTGACTGGTACCTATGCAGGGGATTTCAACAGGTTGAGTATCGATGCTGTCTTCCCCGGCATACGCAAAATAGAGCTGGATAACGGTTCGCTTATTAGAGGTCTGATGCAGAAAAGAAAGGCAGCAAAAGCAAAAAAACAGGAAACCTCAACAAGAAAACTGCCTGCAATGATCAGTTTTCCCCAGGGCATGGGCAGGCTGCCAGAGGCTCTGGTTGCAGATAAAAACCTGGTGTATTCCACAGAAGTTACAAGTATTCATAAATATGCAGAAGGCTGGGAGGTCAAAACCCCGGAAAACAGCTATCAGGCCAAAAGTCTCGTGCTGGCACTTTCGGTCAATCAGGCCCTGGCCCTGTTAAGCAATGCAGAAGGCCTGACAGCAGAAGATTGTCCGGTGTCTTCCATACCCGAGGCAAGAATAGCTACCATAGCCCTTGGATTTACCAAGTCAGCCGATATACCCTTTGGCTTTGGCTATCTGGCTCCGGAGCAGGAAAAAAGATTTGCCCTTGGGGCCCTTTTCTCAACCCATATGTTTCCAGGCCGGGCCCCTGCCGGGCATATGCTGCTTGAGGCTCTAGTGGGCGGCAGAAGACACCCGGAAAAACTTGAACTTCCTGATGATGTTCTGATTCGCGAGACCTATGCTGATCTTAAACAACTCATTCATCTTCCTGATCCCCCGGTTTTTTCCAAGGTGCTGCGCCCCAAGCATGGGATACCCCAATTGGAAATAGGCTATCCCAAGCTTCTCGCCTGGCGAAACTCACTTGTTAACAACAACCAGGGTCTTTATGTCTGTGGCTTCGGTTGGGAAGGTATCGGAATTAACGACATGACAAAATCTGCAAAAAAGGTGGCCGAATCTATTGCTGCGGGGAAAACTGGAGCGGTAGAAACAGAAGTGAAGGGCGTCTACTTTTAATCGTTAAAAAATCATACCTCTTTAAATAACAAGCCGCAATAGCTGCAGATTTGAGAAGCAGATTTTTGGCATATTATCCGTCTATTTTCAGACCCACAAAAAAATACAATCCGCTAAAGGTGTAGATACAAGGAGCAGGGTGTTTGACTATATAATTATATGTCATATTCCCTGCGACACAGTAGATGCACCTTTAGCGGATTGTATTTTAACAGGCAGAGTTCAGAAGCCAGAACAAACCAGGAAAAACCGCTAAGACTATTTTCAAGGTTATATTGAAAGACTATAACAGCTCAGGCGATGAACTGCATACGGGAGGCAAACATTGTTGTGTTCCAGATTCTGGCTTCTGAACCCTGCCTGCCCATCCTTACCGAAAATCTATTTTTTCAGCTTCTCGGCCAGTAACTTTACCTGGCCTCGAATACTGCCATTACGCGATATAGCATCGGAAATCACTCTGACAGAATGCAGCACAGTGGAGTGATCCCTGTTGAAGGCCTTGCCTATTTCCGCCAATCCCTGCTCAGTATATTTTCTTGCCAGATACATTGAGACCTGTCGAGGAAAAGCAATCATCTTCTTGCGTGATTTCGACCGCATATCCTGAATACTGACCTTAAATTGATGGGCTATGAAATCGCGAATTAATTCAGCTGACAGTTCATGGGTGTTTCCGATAATCTCAGCTACAATTTCCTTTGCCATAGCAAGGTCAGGATTTTTTTTAAGCAATGATGATTTTGCTTTCAGTCCCACAATTGCGCTTTCGAGCGTGCGAATATCCCCCCGTATACATTGGGCCAGGTATTCAACTAATTCATCATCAAGAAGTAAATTGCAGTTTACGGCCTTGCGCTTAATGATCAACCGGCTTGTCTTCAAGTCAGGAGGATTGATGGTTGAAATCAATCCGGCAGACATACGGGAGCGGAACCCGTCATCAATATTCGATAGTTCACGGGGAGAAGTGGAGCCGGTTAAAATAATGCGTTTACCCGTCTTCATCAAAACATCCAACAGCTCATTGAGTTCTTCCTGGGTTTTCACCTTTCCGGTCAAGCTCTGAACATCTTCAATGAGTAACACATCACAGTGATTATGATATTTGTCCTTGAATACATCCATGGAGTTGGACCTGATACGGGAAACCATTTCAGAGGAAAACTGCGGGGCAGTCAAATAATGCAGCCTGGTTCCAGGAAAATTATTTACGATGGAATGAGCCACTGCATGTGTCAGGTGGCTTTTGCCCAAGCCAGTGCCGGCATTAATATACAAAGATGGTCCAAGGGTATTGTCACCACTGGCAATGGCCTGGCATGCCGAATGGGCCAGAAGGTTGGAATCGCCCACCATAAATTCTTCAAAGACATACCTGGGGTGCAGATTCCTGATATTTGAATTGACTTCTGGAATTGCCGGAAGGCGAAGCTGTTCCCTGGTGCCTCCCTGCAATAATCGCCCCCTTGATTCATTCAGGGCTGGGCTGGAAATGGAAAAGTTGATCTTCGCTGAGGCTTTCCCCAATTGCACCAAACTCTCCTCAATAATCTTTAAATAATTCTCCTTCACCCAGAGACAAAAAAACTTATCCGGGCATGCCAGTTCAATTTGATTATCATCCGCCTTGATACAGGTCAAGGGTTCTATCCACAAATGCTGAACCGCTTCAGGGAGTTTATGTTTTAAGATTTCTTTGACTTCATTCCAAAGCATTAAGATAGTTCCATCCAGAATCTAAAATAAAGGGCCAATCAAATCATGCCCGAATAATTTGTTTTTGCCTAACTGCCGTGTTCCATCACAATGGAAACCTATATAATCAGTTTTTGATACTTCTTGAGGAAATGAGACGGAAACTGTAAAACAGATGATCTTTACCCCGCACTCGCATTATCTCCCGGTGTCATTTTTTTAATAGAAACTCGGGTGACCGTCAAAGACGATTTACGATGATTTTGATTTTTGAAGCGTATCGGTTTTCAACAATTTCCTGTTGCACTCTATTGCTGGATTTACAGAAAATATCACCGCTAATTGCGCAAAAAATCATGCTTTTCAGCAAATGTTAGATTTGTATTAAGATTATATAGGGTTATGGGACAGGGTACTCGGT
>JAAXQI010000170.1 GCA_012974315.1 Desulfobacterales bacterium
CATAAAATTTGATTTTAGAATAAATGCATGTGGAGCAATTAATACGGTTTCGGCTTGTGGTCGTAGTTGATTTTTAGAACTTTCTGCCTCTGTGCCTTTGTGCCTATTGATTACACCAACTGTATCTAAAGCCCCTTCAAGGGGTTAACCAAAATCGGGTCCTTTGGGTTGAATTTTTCTTTGTTTATTCATGTGGTATTTCCTTGACAGGAAAGGCGATTGCTGGTATTTGGTTTGCGATTCAGCAATCCCGATGAAAGGTTCTAACAATCGGTTTGTTTTTTTTAAAAATAAATTACCAGTAACTTGATCGACTTTGTAGGCGCGTAGCTCAGCGGGAGAGCGCTTCCCTGACGCGGAAGAAGTCGGCGGTTCGAAACCGCCCGCGCCTACCAGTTAACTCCACAGGTAATTAAATAAGCGTAGGCTTCGCAGTGGTGAGTTTTCCCACAAAGGCTAGTATTCAGCGGAGCCTTCTTGTTTCTGGCAAAAGATTTTTTGTCCGGAATCAAAATATTAAGATAATAAGCCTTACGGTTTGAATACATGTCAGAAATAAATATCCAGGTGGTTGATGGCGAACAGAAACAGTTTCCAGGAGATGCTACGGTTGCTGATGCAATTGCGGAACTGCTTTCCAATAAACAACGGAAGCAGACTGTTGTAGCGGGAGTTGGCGACACCCTGGTTGATCTCTCCGTAAGGCTTGACAGCCTGGGGTTGGATACTGTTGAACTGCGTCCTGTTACCATCTCTTCTGATGAAGGTTTGGATATTTTACGGCACAGCACAGCGCATCTCATGGCCAAGGCAGTTATGGATATTTACGGGCCAGATTTGAAGATTGCCATTGGACCATCCATTGATGACGGCTTTTATTATGATTTTGACAGGAAGACTCCTTTTACGCCTGAAGACTTTGAAGCCATTGAAGCCAAGATGCTGGAAACAGTAAGAGGCGGGATTCCATTTGAAAGAGAGGTGGTCTCCAGGGCAGAGGCTATTGAGCTTTTTGAAAAGAAAGGGGAGATGTACAAGGTTGAGCTTATCAAGGAAATTGAAGATGATACCGTAAGCCTGTATCAGCTCGGTGATTTTGTTGATCTGTGCCGCGGCCCCCATGTGCCGAACAGCAGTTTTCTCCAGGTGTACAAGCTTATCAAGGTGGCCGGCGCATACTGGCGGGGTGATGAAAAAAACGCCATGCTGCAGCGTCTCTATGGAACAGCGTTTGCTGATAAGAAGATGCTGAAGAAGTATCTCAATGATCTTGAAGAGGCAAAGAAACGCGACCATAGAAAACTTGGCAAGGAGCTAAATCTTTTCACCATCAGCGACCAGGTCGGTCCCGGCCTTATTCTCTGGCAGCCAAAGGGAGCCCTGCTTCGCAAGCTTATTGAAGATTACTGGAAGGATGAGCATTACAAACATGATTATGAATTGCTCTATACACCGCATATAGCAAAGCTTGATCTGTGGAAGACAAGCGGTCATCTCGATTTTTACAACGAGAACATGTTTTCCTCCATGGACATAGATGAGGTGCAGTATCAGTTGAAACCGATGAACTGCCCTTTTCATATTGCCATATATAATTCACAGATGCGAAGCTACCGGGAGTTTCCTCTCCGCTGGTGTGAACTGGGAACTGTATATCGTTATGAGAGAACCGGCGTTCTGCACGGTCTGATGCGGGTCAGGGGATTTACCCAGGATGATGCTCATATTTTTTGTCGGCCTGATCAGCTGGAAGATGAAATTTCTAATATTCTCGAGCTTAACCTTAAAATTTTGGAAACATTCGGGTTTGACCAGTATGATATTTACCTGTCCACCCGGCCTGAGAAATATGTGGGCAGCGATGAGCATTGGGAAAAATCGACAGATGCCCTGAAACAGGCTCTCGAGAAGAGGGGACTTGAATATCAGTTGGACCCGGGCGAGGGTGTTTTTTACGGTCCAAAAATCGATATAAAAATAAAGGATGTTCTGGGCCGTTCCTGGCAGTGCTCCACCATCCAGGTGGATTTTAACCTGCCGGAACGCTTTGAGGTTAACTATATTGGCGAAGACGGCAAGGAGCACCAGCCCATCATGATTCACAGGGCTTTAATGGGCTCTTTAGAACGGTTCATCGGTGTATTGATCGAAAACTATGCAGGTGCTTTTCCCATCTGGTTGGCTCCGGTACAGGCGCGCATCATGAACATTACTGATGCCCAGAGCGAATATTGTGAAAAGGTATACCGGGAACTCCGTCAATCTGGTATCAGGATAGAGAAGGATCTTCGAAACGAGAAACTGAATTATAAAATCCGGGAAGCCCAGTTGGCAAAAATTCCATATATGCTTGTAATAGGCGACCGCGAAGCAGAATCTGATACAGTTACAGTACGGGAGAGAAGCGGTAAGAATCTGCCTCCCATGTCAGTTGAAGATTTTGCCACAAAAATTAAGGACGAATGTAAGGCTGTCCTGGGTTAGATTGCGGGGATGCTAAGCCTACATGCTATTATTAAATCGTACGTAAGGAGGTAGGGTATTAAAAGGAGAAGCAGGACACCAGATAGAAAACGCGAAGTTAAAGCCAGGATGAATGAAGATATTCGGCACGAACTGGTACGTTTGATCGGGTCGGACGGTTCGCAGCTGGGGGTGATGTCCAGCCGTGAAGCTCTGGAAAAGGCGGATGAAGAAGGATTGGACCTTGTTGAGATTTCCGATGCTTCAGATCCTCCTGTCTGCCGGATAATGAACTATGATAAATTCCGCTATGAACAGAGCAAAAAGCAGGCAGAAGCTCGAAAGCGACAGACTGTTGTTGAGGTCAAAGAGATAAAGTTCAGACCAAAGACAGAAGAGCATGACCTGAATTTCAAGATCAAAAATATAAAGAAGTTTCTGGCAAATAAGAACAAGGTGAAAATTACTCTTCGTTTTAGAGGAAGAGAGATTGTATATGCTCATAGCCAGGGTGTCGAAGTGCTGAATAAAATTGCTGAAGCACTTGGTGAAGATGCGGTAATTGTCCAGAATCCCACCATGGAAGGAAGACAGATGGTCATGTTTGTCGCTCCTAAAAGTTAGGGTTGTGGAAATTCTTTTTGTTGCAAAAGTAACGAAATAATAATACGTTAATTGATATAGTTGATAAATATTATAGTTTTTAGGAGAGTAACATCATGCCCAAAATGAAAACAAATCGCGGTGCGGCAAAGCGTTTCAAGGCCACCGGTTCTGGTAAGATTGTGAGAAATAAAGCTTTTGCCAGCCATATTCTCACCAAGAAATCCACTAAGAGAAAACGGGGGCTGAGGCAATCAGCTCTGGTTGATGAGACAAACGTGAAGGGTATCAGGAGAATTTTACCCTATTTATAGTTGGTCTTTTTTAAAGAAATATTAATTTGATAAAATAGAAAGAGGTATATCATGGCTCGTGTAACACGCGGTTTCAAAGCACGCCGCAGAAGAAATAAAGTCCTTAAATTGGCCAAAGGTTTCAGAGGTGGGCGCTCCAGTTTGTACAAAACGGCAACAGAGGCCGTAGATCGGGCGCTCAGCTATGCATACCGTGACCGGAGGAACAAGAAACGAGATTTCCGTAGACTTTGGATAGCCCGTATCGGTGCAGCTGCCAAGCTGAACGGCACCAGCTACAGTAAGTTTATGGGTGGTCTGAAGAAAGCTGATGTGGAACTCGACCGAAAGGTTCTTTCCAATATGGCTATTCTTGATCCCAATGGTTTCTCCCAGGTAGTCAAGCTTACTGTCCAGTAAGTAGACGACCCATGGAGCAAGAATTACTTCAACTCCAGGCTGAAGCAGTAACCAAGCTGTCAACTCTCGAAAGCCAGAAGGACCTGGAAGAACTCCGGGTTCGTTACCTGGGGCGCAAGGGATTGTTCACCGGTCTCCTGCGTCAACTTGGCAAGGTTTCTGCTGAAGACCGTCCACGTCTTGGTCAACTGGCCAACCAGATCAAGGAAGAACTTGATCAGAAATTCACTGCCAGGAAATCAGAGTTAGCCGGAAGTGATACAGGTGCGGCCATCATACGGGATGATTTGAGTCTGCCGGGACGTATTGCGCCTTTTGGGCGTTTGCACCCTGTGACCCAGATTATGGATGAGGTCTGTTCAATTTTTATTGATCTTGGCTTCGCAGTTGCCGAAGGGCCGGATGTAGAGCTTGACTATTACAATTTTGAGGCCCTGAATATCCCCAAGCACCATCCAGCCAGGGATATGCATGATACCTTTTATATTAATGACTCCATCCTGTTGCGCACCCATACATCTCCCATGCAGATCCGTGCCATGGAGAAGGAGAGACCTCCACTGCGGATAATTGCTCCTGGCAAGGTATATCGCTGTGATTCAGACATAACGCATACTCCAATGTTTCACCAGGTTGAGGGTTTTCTGGTTGACCGCAAGGTTTCTTTTGCCGATCTGAAGGGGATTTTATCGGTATTCTGTCAGAAGATGTTTGATCAGTCTGATATTGGCCTGCGTTTCAGGCCGAGCTTTTTTCCTTTCACCGAGCCGAGTGCTGAGGTTGATATCGGTTGTGTAATCTGCCGGGGGGAAGGCTGCCGTGTCTGTAAACAGACGGGCTGGCTTGAAATACTCGGTGCTGGAATGATTGACCCGGAAGTATTGAAAATGGTTGATTATGATCCGGAGGAATTCAGCGGATTTGCCTTTGGGCTGGGCATAGAAAGAATAGCAATGCTCAAATACGGCATTGATGATATCAGGTTATTCTACGAGAATGACCTGCGTTTTTTAAAACAATTTTAGTTAACGACCCATGAAATTTACCCTGAACTGGTTAAAAGAATATGTAGACCTGGATCTGCCTGTAGATGTTGTGGCAGACAAGTTGACCATGCTTGGGCTCGAGGTGGATAATGTCACTGAGTTATACCAGGAGCTGGATTCAACAAAGGTTGCTGAAATCATCACTGTCAGGCCCCATCCTGATGCCGATCGTCTTACCCTTTGTGATGTCACGGTCGGCGAAGAGACTTTTCAGGTGGTATGCGGAGCTCCCAATGTCAAACCTGGACTCCTGGTTCCGATCGCGTTACCAGGGATCACCATGCCAGGAGGGTTGAAGGTCAAGAAAGCGGCGATCCGCGGTCAGGAATCTTCCGGTATGCTTTGTTCGGAAAAGGATCTTGGCATAAGTGAAAATCACAGCGGCATAATGGAACTGCCGGACACTGCAAGGGCAGGGCAGTCACTTTCTGAGGCCCTGTCATTACGGGACACGCTCATTGAGGTTGACCTGACGCCCAATCGCCCTGATTGTACCAGTGTTATTGGTATTGCCAGGGAAGTTGCAGGTTTTACCAGTCAGAAACTGAACCAACCGGTAAAAAATGACCTGCCGCATCTGACCGGTGAAGGAGTTCCGTTCAGCGTAGAAATTCTCGACCCTGCAGATTGTCCCAGATATGCAGCAAGGCTATTGAAAAATGTTACTATCGCCCCTTCACCCTGGTGGTTGAGAAAAAGACTTCTCTCTGTCGGGCTCAGGCCGATTAATAATGTAGTGGATATAACCAACCTGGTCATGCTTGAGTATGGTCAGCCTTTGCATGCCTTTGATTTTGACAGGCTGGCCGGCGGGAAGATTGTTGTCCGCAGGGCCCGGGCCGGTGAAGATATTGTCACCCTTGATGGTGAGAAAAGGAAGCTTGACCAGGAAATGCTCCTTATCTGTGATGCTGAAAAGCCTGTGGCAGTTGCCGGTGTTATGGGTGGAGAAAATTCCGAGGTTGTCGAATCCTCAAAGAATATCCTGCTTGAAAGCGCCTGTTTTAATCCAATCAGTGTCAGACGTACAGCCAGGCAACTTAATCTGGGCACTGAGGCCTCATATAGATTTGAGCGTGGTGTCGATCCTGAGCTTCAGCCCATAGCCATGGAAAGGGCAGTCCAGCTTCTGGTAGAGATAGCCGGTGCTGAAGCGGTTGATAACGGCTATGACTGTGTAGCCGGAAGTACTGAAAGACAGACAATAAAACTGCGCGTCAGTCGAAATAATGATCTTCTGGGAATGGAGCTTGACTCCATGGAAATTACCCGATTGCTTGAAAGCATAGAGCTTATGGTGACCCAGGTTGATGATGATACACTGCTGGTGACACCGCCAGGCTTCCGCGTAGATCTGGAAAGGGAAGTTGACCTGATCGAAGAGGTTGCCAGGCTGCAGGGCTATAATGAAATACCAACATCAATGCCCGTTGTGCCCATGAGTTTCCCTGAGCAGCAGCCGGGGTTGGAATTACGCAAAAAACTCGCTGCCAGGCTTGTTTCTCTGGGTTTTTATGAAGCAATAAATTACAGCTTTGTTGATGAAAACCATTTTGACCGGTTGAAGCTGGATGATAATGATCCAATCCGCAATGCAGTTGCGCTTCTTAATCCTCTTTCCGAGGATCAGAAGATCATGAGAACCATGATTCTACCGAGCTTATTGCAGAATATCTCCAGAAATACCAGCCGCCAGAACAACGACATCAGGCTCTTTGAGATCGGCAAGGTCTTTCATCCTGTTGCGGATGAGCCGCTTCCCAATGAAAATATGCGTCTGGCAGGGGTGATAAGCGGTCGCCGACTTCCCGGTTCTTCTCTCCTTCATTTTGAAACCACCGCAGTTGATGTTTACGATTGCAAGGGAATAGTAGAAGGAATTCTGCAGGAGGTGCGTATTTCAAAGGCTGTGAGCACTGTATTCAGAAATGAAGTTAATGTTGTTCCCCGTTATATTCAGCCTGATTCGTATATAGTTTTTCAGACCGGTGATAAGACTCTGGGAGCCCTTGGAAAAATTGATCCCGAGGTTTTGAAGGGGTTTGGAATTAAGCAGGATGTTTTCTTTTTTGACCTTGATTTCGATATGCTTGCAGAGTCAAAACCTGAACCGAAATTGTTCAGGCAGCTGCCTAAATTCCCTTCAGTGGACAGGGATATTGCTCTTGTCGTCCCTGAGGCTGTTGCCTCGGGTGAATTGCTTTCAGCCATTGATAATGCATGTGAAGCACTCGTTGAGTCGGTTGAGATATTTGACATCTACCGCGGAGATTCTGTTGGTGCAGGAAATAAGAGCGTTGCTGTCACATTAACGTATCGTTCTGCCGGGCAGACCCTTGATGATAATACAGTGAATAAAGTGCATCAGCGACTTATCAAGATGCTGGAAAAAGATTTTCAGGGTAAACTGCGTGAAGCAGTGTAAACAACCAATTAATAATCATATTTAAAAGCTGAACTGAAAAATGAAAAGATCAAACGTTACACGCAAGGACCTGGCAAGGGCAGTACATAATAAATTAGGGTTTTCCCAGCGAAGTGCTGAAGAAATAATCGATACGGTTTTTGCCACCATGAAGTCTACTCTCTTAAGTGGTGAATCAATCAAACTTGTACATTTCGGAACATTATCTGTCAGGAAAAAAACACCCAGAAAGGGCCGTAATCCTCGCACCGGTGAAACCATGGAAATCTGCAGCAGAAGCATGGTTAGCTTCAAGCCGAGCAAAGGGTTACGGATGAAGATTAACACATAATAAAGTGGATAAAACAACCCGTCAGAATGTGAAAGAAATAGCTTTGGCAGCTTCTTTTGGTACAGGAAGCATACCAGATAAGCTTTATTTCAAGATCGGCGAGGTCAAACAAATAACCGGGGTGGAGACACACGTTCTCCGGTACTGGGAGTCGGAATTCAAGATTATCCGTCCCCAGCGGGCTTCTTCGAAGCAAAGGCTTTACCGCAGGGTTGATGTCGAAAATATTCTGACAATCAAAAAGCTGCTCTATGAAGATGGTTATACAGTTCCAGGAGCCCGAAAGCTGCTGACAGTTAAAAAAAGCGAAAAGAAGACCGCCCAAAAACCCAAAGTACCCGG
>JAAXQI010000173.1 GCA_012974315.1 Desulfobacterales bacterium
CTTAAAAGGTTAATATATTAACTAGACATGTTAACCTTTTAAGAATCATTCACGAGTCCCGATTGATAGCAGGCATCGCAACTCGCGGTGATGCCTGCTATCAATCGAAACTTCCATGAGAAGGCTTGTCAAAAGGTCAAGATGTCCCCTGGCAATGTTAACTATGTCGTCAATCCATTTTGTCCAATTAGGTTTGATGTCTTGGGTGAAGGACGCAGCCGTTTAACAATCTCAGAAATTATGTTGAATATTATCTCAACTTTTTCATTCTAATGAAAGATAGTTGCGTGCCTCATGCATATCTCGAAAAACACTGAGTTCATCTTGATGTTCGATAGTTAGAACCTGAAACATACGAGACAAACCATACATAAGGTCTGATGGGGCAACAAATGCCCTTTTTGATCCAAGTCCGAAGGGGTTTCGTTCCGCCAAGTAATGGATGGCGTCTATAGACAACTCAGCTTGTGCCACTGAAGTAAAATCAAAGAGTTGGGAAAAGCCTGGATCAAAACCAAGGTCATTACGGAGTTTATCCTGATGGGAGTAAGCCTCCTTGTCAGTGACAATCCCATGAGCTGCGCTAAAAACTATTCCTAATATTTTATCAATTTTATATTCCGCTGGCATATAGACACATCCATCGTTTCGTTTTTGTTTTTTTAATAGTAGACATGTTAACCTTACAGACAATTGATTCCAAACATTATTATCAGAATCACATAGTGTGGATAAAGTTTTTGGTTTGGATAAAATAAAAAAAGGGAGGCAATCTACCTCCCTTTAGTCTTTTTCAGAATTCGGCTTAATACATCAAGCGTTTTTCTCCCTCAATCTTCTGAATAGCACCAATTGCCTGGGTTACCTCCAGAACTCCCATATATTCACCAGCCTCACTGTACACAGGGAAGTAGCGAATCAGGATCTTATCGTCCCTGAAATCAATCCAGAATTCTGCGTGGTCCAGGGTGCGATTCTTGAATCCGTTCACTATCTGACCCACCACATCAACACTTTTTTCCGGGTGGCACTTTTCCACTTTACGCCCTATAACAGAGCGGGTCCTTGGAAAAAGCTTGGTTTTATCAAGTTTATTAAAATAGGCCACGGTATCTTCTGCATCCACAAATGTCACTTCAAATGGCAGGGTTTCCATGATGGCATCGATTTGCTCATAGGAGAGGTTGCGAATAAGGCGCTTCTTGGCTTCGCTGTCTTTTTCCACCTCAGCAAGCATCTGGGCATAATGGTCCCTGGCCGCATCTCCATAGGTCTGCTGGTCCAGGGTTTTAAATGCGTCCAGAAGAGATGCGCTATCCTCATCACTGAAAACCTTGCGCCCCATGGGATAGAGCACATCATTTTCCTTCCAGATATGTTCGGCCCGTATGGCAAGATACTCAAAGCCTTTGGCAGCAAATTTCTGCCGGGCAACTGTCGTTGCTTCAGCCAGGTTTGGAAGTTCACCCATCATCCGCTGCAGTAGTGTTCTCTCTGCATCATGCTCCATGAGCATTACACCGATAGGGCCTCCCTGGACCGGAAGACCTTTTTGTCCCATGAGGGGAAAGAGAAAATTTTCCTCTTTGGTATTATGAATCTTATCACCGAATTCCAGGAGAAAATCTATGGCTCTCTGCATCTGCAGCGGAGTCTTGATTGCCTCATCAATCTTTTCCAGGTTAATTTTTAACACAGCCATGGCCCGCTCAATCATCTCATGCTCTGCCACAAGGAAGTCATCCCACCTAGTATAATTTTCCATATTGCGCCTCCCGCAAGTAAAAATAAAATATCGTATCTGATTACGTGACAAAAAGTCATCGCATGGCTAAAGACATCCTGTATATGAATACTCTTTCATGTTCGGGTTTCCATACCCTGAACATACATTTACTTTATATGCACATATGACACAAAACCTTGACCTGGGTCAACTGAAGCTCAATTATTCTTCCTCGTAGATACAGGAAGCGGGACAACTGTCTATAGCTTCCTCGATCAGCTCTTCCGGCCCGCCTTCAGGCATAATTACGGCTGCTTTTTCTATGTCAAGATCAAGCTTGAAAACTTCCGGACATATTTCTTCACAGGTGCCGCAGCCTATACATTCATCTTCATCAATATAAACTGTCATTTTTCCTAACCTCCATATCACTTGTATTTACAACATGGCTTACAAAATATTTATGCGCACTACATAAACTATTTTATGCGGTCAGAAAATAATAAAATACGCCAACAACAATAATAGAGCCTGTGCGAAAAATCTGATTATAGATTATCAGCTCCAAAGCCAGTTTGGGCTGAAAGATGCCTGCATAAAAAGGAAATTGATGGCGGACAGCACGCATGGGGGCAGAAAGGACATTTCCTGCCAGCAAAGCCAGAACAACCTGTCGGGCTTCCAGGCTGCCATTCTCAAGCAAGGCACCTGCCGCGGCCAGGCCCGCGCTTATTTCTGCTGTAAGCTGCAGGACAACTATCCCTAGACTTTCCGGCTCCAGCCAGGAAAAAAAACCCACATGTCCGGCCAACCACTCTTCCAACTGGCCAAACATGCCGAAGCGATTTAACAGAAACACCGCTGTATAGATAGGTATGGTGACCAGCAGTATTTTTCTGATCCTTTTCTGAAAACGGAGCCAGGCTTTTTGAAAGGCCTGGGGTAAATTGCTGACCGTATGCTCATCAAGCCTGCAGGTAACACAGTGCTCTTTGTTACCTGAAAGCACAATTCTTCCAACAACCAGAATACAGACAGTACGCAGAAATGCTGCAAAAAGGGTCAACCCAACATAAATAAGGGCCACCCCTTTTAACATAGGCACCGCAAGGAAAAACAGGGTGGGCAGATGGAGAAAATAGGTTGGCAGGCTGTTAAAAAGATTAGCAAAAACAAGCTCCTGCCTGCTGATCTTTCCCTGGTCATATGCTTCGGAAAGCATGGTATTTGCCGTAACAGAGGAAAAGAAGGCCATGGAAAAACTGGCGCCGGTTATATCTGACAAATGGGCCCTGTGTACCAGAGGAGAAGCAATCCTGGCAACCCTGTGGGTCCAGTTCAGGGACTCGATAAGGTTGCCAATCATCAACCCCAGGGAAACAAAAAAAATCAACCTTAGAAGAGGCCAGCCCAATCCCTGCCACAGCATTAGTAATAATTCGGGTAGCTCCATGTTAATGCATTATAATAGGTTTGATTTAAGCGAATGCTTTAAAAAAGCTATTTCATTATATTTCGGTTAAAAAATGCAGGTTAACCCCAAATTGGATTAAACTATATTATTTTTTATCTCTTGCAGCGAATTGACAACATGCCTGAAATGATTGACTTTGTTGCGCAACACAACTACTGGCATTACATTTAAAAAAAGTGAGCAGCAATAAAGAACCTTGAATTCCCTTCCTCTTTTATGCTAGCCTCTTGCACATTTTAAGGCCGGGATATTCATTTATGCACCACAAAAGTGGACAGAAAATTAAGAATATAGGCTAACCTCTTTCATTGAAGTGAGCACATAATAATGACGAAATCTTTAATAATAGTAGAATCACCCGCTAAAGCGAGGACCCTGAAAAAATATCTTGGCAAGGATTATGACGTCAAGGCCTCCGTCGGTCACATCCGCGATCTGCCGGTAAGCAAGCTTGGTGTTGATGTCAAGAATGACTTTGCTCCCCAGTATGTTACAATCAAAGGCAAAAGCAATATTATAAGTGATCTGAAAAAGGCAGCGAAAAAAGCAGACAATATCTATCTTGCCCCGGATCCTGACCGTGAAGGAGAAGCCATTGCCTGGCACATCGCCCATATTCTAAAATCTGCAGACAAACCGATCCATAGAGCCCTGTTCCATGAACTGACCCAGAAAGCTATTCGCGCTGCCATAGACAATGCCAGCATCATCGACCAGAACAAATTCCAGGCACAGCAGGCCCGCCGCATTCTGGACAGACTGGTAGGCTACCAGATATCACCACTCCTCTGGGAAAAGGTAAGAAGAGGCCTGTCTGCCGGCCGGGTTCAATCTGTTACCGTCAGGATGATATGCGACCGCGAGAGTGAGATAGATAAATTTCAACCGGTGGAATACTGGATTATCAGTGAAAGTCTGGAAGGGAAAAATCCTCCCCGGTTCATCGCCAGGCTCGATAAAGTTTCCGGTCGCAAGGCCAAGGTGGAAAACCAGGAGCAGGCAGATAAAATTGTCTCGACCCTGAAGAAAGCTGAACATACTGTCAGTGCAGTTGACAAAAAAGAGCGTAAGCGCTATCCGAGTCCTCCCTTTATTACCAGCACAATGCAGCAGGATGCCAACAGAAAATTTCGCTTTCCTGCTAAAAGAACCATGGGTCTGGCCCAGAAGCTTTACGAAGGAATCGAGTTAGGGGAAAAGGGCCCGGTTGGCTTAATTACCTACATGCGTACAGACTCAACCCGTATCAATGATGAGGCCATGGCCGAAGTCCGCGACTTTATTAATAAGGACTATGGACCAGATTTTCTGCCCTCAAAACCGAACACCTATAAAAGTGCCAAGGCTTCACAGGATGCCCATGAAGCCATCCGCCCAACGGATGTTACCCTGACACCTGAAAAGGTCGCACCCTATCTTGAGAAGGGCTTACTGAACCTTTATACCCTGATATGGAAACGGTTTGTTGCATCCCAGATGTGCCCGGCCATATTTGACCAGACCACGGTTTCCATCCAGGCAGATAAATACCTGCTCAAAACCCAGGGTGCGATTCTGCGTTTCAAGGGTTTTATGGCCCTCTACGTTGAATCAACAGGTGATGAGAACGGTGAAACCAATGGCAAAGAGGGAAAAACAGATGGCAGCGCCATTATTCCAGATGTTGCAACCGGCGACACTTTAAAGTTATTGACCATTGATCCTAAACAAAATTTTACCAAACCCCCGCCGCGCTATACTGAAGCAACACTGGTCAAAGCTCTTGAAGAAAACGGGGTTGGACGGCCCAGTACCTATGCTGCCATTATCTCCACCATCCAGGATAAGGAATATGTGGTGCAGCAGGAGAGGAAATTTATGCCTACTGACCTTGGAAAACTGGTCAATGAACTGCTGGTAGAACACTTTCCTGCAATACTGGACATTGAGTTTACCGCAACCATGGAAGAAAATCTGGACAAGGTTGAAGAGGGCAAGAGCAATTGGGTCAAACTTTTACATGCCTTCTATGGCCCATTTGAAAAAGCCCTTTCTGCTGCCAAGCAGGAAATGAAATCAGTGAAAAGGCAGGGAATCCCAACAGGAATTTCCTGTAAATTCTGCGATGGCAGCCTGGTGATAAAATGGGGCAAAACCGGAGAATTCCTGGCCTGTGAAAATTACCCGACATGCAAGTTTACGCAGAATTTCAAAAAGGATGAGAACGGTACAATCATCCCTGTAGAAAAAGAAGAGCCTGTCGATTCAGGAGAAAAGTGTGAAAAGTGCGGCAAACCCATGGTCTTCAAACATGGTCGATATGGAGAGTTTCAAGCCTGTTCCGGATATCCTGAATGCAAGCATATCAAAGCCCAGACAACTGGCGTGAAATGCCCTGAGGAAAACTGCGAGGGTGAACTTATCCAGAAGGTTTCCAAGAAGGGAAAGGTTTTCTTTAGCTGCAACACATTTCCGACATGCAAATTTGCCACATGGGATAAGCCAGTTCCCAAGCAATGCCCAAACTGTGGCAAACCTTTCCTTCTGGAAAAAAAGACAAAAAAAGAGACTGTTCTAAAGTGCATTGATAATGCTTGCGGTTATTCAGAGCCTTTGGCATAACCATAATAATATGAGACATCGCCTTTTTGGCAACCTATCAAAACCCTCTATACGGCAACCGATAATCCATGCAACAGGTTAAAAAAAAACACCTAAAAAAAACGAGCAGGGAGCTTGCTAAGCTTTGTGTGCGTACCGCAGTAGAAAAGAAAGCTGAAGATCCGATTATTCTGGATGTCAGCAAGCTTTGTTCTTTCACTGACTATTTTGTCATCATCAGCGGTCGGTCAACCCGGCACGTTCAAGGCCTTGCAGAGGCACTCGAGGCTGAACTCCGCAGCAAAAGACTTGCCACCAGCAAGTCAGAGGGACTGCAGGAGGGAATCTGGGTCCTGCTTGATTTTAACGACGTCGTGGTCCACATCTTTTATTCTGAATCAAGAAAATTTTATGATATTGAGGGACTTTGGCACGATGCCCCCAGAATCTCCCTGGACGATTAACCCTGAGCAGAAATGAAACAACCACCCCCCATACTACTGGCAATTCTAGACGGCTGGGGAGCAGGTCCTCTCACTGAGTCCAATGCCATTCATATGGCCAGGACCCCGAATATGGATCGCTGGCAAAACAGTTTTCCCTCTACAACCTTGCTTGCCCATAACGGTGCTGTCGGACTGCCTGAAGGCCAGATGGGTAATTCTGAAGTGGGACACCTCAATATTGGCGCAGGCCGGATAGTTTACCAGGATTTCACCAGAATCAACCATGCCATTGAAACAGGCACGTTTTTTAAAAATGAAATCCTGAAAAGTACTTTTGCCAAAGCTTCAAAAAACAAATCAGGGCTCCACCTTATGGGCCTTATTTCCGATGGCGGCGTCCACAGTCATATCAATCATTTAGTAGCACTCCTCGAAATGGCTGCCAGCCATGGCCTGACAAATGTCTATATCCATGCATTCATGGATGGCAGGGACACCCCTCCCAGCAGCGGACTGAATTATATAAGCCAGCTGCAGAACGAACTGGACAGGATCGGCATCGGGCGTCTGGCATCAATCTCAGGCCGCTTCTATGCTATGGATAGGGATAAGCGCTGGGAAAGGGTCCGGGTTGCCTGGGAGGCCATTGTCGACGGTCAGGGCATTGGAGCAATTGATCCGGTTCAAGCAGTGCAGGATGCATATGATCGTCAAGAAACCGATGAATTTATCCGACCGATTGTCCTGCTTGATGAAAACAGTGAACCCGTTGCAACGGTCAAAGATAATGATGTTGTCCTGATGTTCAACTTCAGGGCAGACCGCGTTCGTGAACTGACCCATGTCTTTACCGATGAAAACTGGCAGGAGTTTGCAGTAAAGTTCAGGCCGGAATTGACTGAATATGTAACTCTTACCCAATATGACAAACAGTTCACCCTGCCCATTGCATTCCCGCCTGCCAGCATGGATCACATACTGGCAGAGGAAATCAGCAGCCATGGGTTCAGGCAGCTTCGTATAGCTGAAACCGAAAAATATGCCCATGTCACCTATTTCTTCAACGGAGGCAGGGAAGAGCCTTTCCCCCTTGAGGATCGCGCTTTAATTCCCTCTCCAAAAGAGGTTGCAACTTACGACCAGAAACCGGAAATGAGTGCCTATCTGGTTACTGAGGAATTATTAAACCGCATGGACTGCGAGCCCTATTCACTGATTGTCCTCAATTTTGCCAACGGGGATATGGTTGGACACAGCGGTATAATGGCGGCTGCGATCAAGGCCTGTGAAGCAGTTGATACCTGCCTTGAAAAAATTGTGGAAAAATTCACAGCAAAAGGTGGAATTGTGCTCATTACAGCTGACCACGGCAATGCTGAAACCATGTGCGACCCGCACTCCCATTGCCCATTCACGGCCCATTCCTCCAATCCTGTACCTTTTATTCTGCTCAGCGAAAAACATAAAAATTGCACATTAAGGAAAGACGGCTCCCTCCCGGATATTGCCCCCACCATTCTCAGCCTGCAGGGCCTTCCCATACCCCAGGAAATGACAGGAAAAAGCCTGATCAAATAAGTCATATCCATGGTTAACACAGGGTTCACTGTTTCTTAAGGGTTGCTTTTTGAAAGCAGATTCTGCTAAACAGAGACCGTAAAACTTTCTTATATAAAAATTTTCATCAGC
>JAAXQI010000178.1 GCA_012974315.1 Desulfobacterales bacterium
ATCAACATTGATAACCTTGTTGAACAGGATATCGATATTAAGGAAAAAGAGCTTAAAATTGATTTGTAAGAGTATAAGAGAAAAAAGAAGCAATTTGAATAATTGATTGTCAAAAGCCACTCCTTCCGGGGTGGCTTTTTTTATTCTCTCTTAGGGTAAATACCCCGCTGCTTGCAGCGTTATTATTGGAAATATCCTTTGTTGAGATACCTCGTAGCTTGCTGCGGGGAGTTTCATTGTAAGAAAAATTCCGACAGAATAATCAGAATTCTCCCGATTGATTTCATATGTTTATCGTGGCAATCTCATCAACACTAGAGTTGGTACGAGAATGACTTGGTTGAGATGGTTCAATTTGTTTTGCAGCTATGTCAACAACTACCACTGAGGTTCGTACAGTTTCTTGAAGACAAGATATTGTATATCCTCATATTTTCTTTAATTTTGTAATGGAGGTCTTGTTCATGAAAAAATCGTCAAAGTATTTATCAACTGGAGTGGCAATGCTGGTAGCAGCAGCCATGCTGTTTGCCCTTGTGGGTACGGTATCTGCAAAGCCTATCAAGATCCGCTTTTCCCACGTGGTGTCACCCAACACTCCGAAAGGGCAGGCTGCAGACATGTTTGCCAAGTTGGCCAATGAGCGTCTTGCGGGCAAGGTCGAAGTACAGGTATTCCCCAATTCCCAGCTTTATACAGACGGGAAAGTGTTGGATGCCCTGAGTACCGGCAGCGTGGAAATGGCAGCCCCTTCCACTTCAAAATTCACCTCATGGGTACCACAGCTGCAGCTTTTTGACCTGCCTTTTCTGTTCAAGAACAGTGAGGTTCTCTATCAAACCATGGACGGTAAAGTAGGACAGAAAATGTTCAAAATGCTGGGCAAGAAAAATATGCTCGGTCTTGCCCTTTGGGACAATGGTTTCAAGCAACTTAGCGACAATAAACACGAGATCAGGACACCTTCTGACCTGGCCGGATTGAAGTACCGCATCATGTCATCTAAAGTGTTGGAAGCCCAGTTTAAGGCAGTTGGCGCTAATCCGCTGGTTATGCCATTTTCAGAGGTGTATTCAGCCCTGGAGCAGGGTGTGATTGATGGCCAGGAGAATACCTGGTCCAATATTTACTCAAAGAAATTCTACGAAGTACAGAAATACATAACAGGAACTGACCACGGTTATCTTGGCTATCTGGTCGTCACCAACGCCCAGTTCTGGAATCACCTTCCCAAAGATGTCCGCACAGAGCTGGAAGCGATCCTCAAGGAAGTTACCGCCTGGATCAGGATAAATGCCTTAAAGATTAATATGGAGCAGAAGGCATTGATCGTTGCTTCTGGCGTAACCACGGTTACTGATCTGACCGAAGCTGAAAAAGATGCATTCCGTGAGGCTTTCAAGCCTGTACATGCCGAGTTCCGTGATGTTGTCGGCGGTGATCTGATTGATGCGGTATACGAACTGAATGCAAAAAATTAATGAAACTTTTTTAATGAAGTGATAGTGGTATAGGGGCCTCCACAGGAAAGAACCTGTGGAGGCTCTAACTTAGTTGTTCCATTGGCAATAATCGTATATCGAGGACAGGACCATGGAAAAAGCGAAATCAACCATTATTGACCGCATAGAGGAAATACTGATCTCCGTATTGCTCGGCGCTGCTACAATCCTGGTATTTGCCCAGGTGGTGGCCCGGTATGTCTTTAACGCGGGAATTACCTGGGCTCCTGAACTTGTGCAGCATTTTTTCCTGTGGACGGTGATGATCGGTGCCTCCTACGGTTTCAAGCACGGTGTCCATCTCGGGGTGGACGTGCTCATGAAGAAACTGCCGGAAACGCAGCGGCGGATAATGGCGCTGGCCGCAGTAGTTGTTTCCCTGTTTTTTACTGGATACATGGCTTACCTGTCTTTCTTTTATGTCCATGAAGCCTACAAGATGGAACTCATTACCGTGGATCTTCAAATTCCCCAGTGGATACCACACCTGGCCCTGCCATTTGGCTTTACCCTGATTTCAATCCGGCTGGTACAGGTGTTCTTCTGGGTTTATACGGGACGTATGATCAATGTCTCCACAAGCGGTGAGCTTGACACTGAAGAGATTGGAGATATTACGGAAGCATACCCCCCAGGTCATTGGACCACCGAAGATGAACACGTAGACAAGATTAAAAAATAGGAGGCCTTTTATGGAAGCTGCAGTCATATTTATTGTCCTTGCAATTCTTCTTCTCGTAGGCGTACCTATTGCCATCTGCCTGGGACTTTCAGCCGGCATCTATCTGCTGCTTTTTTTCCAGGTTCCTGAATGGACTACAACTACCGCCGTTTTTGCTGGTATATTACCGAACAAGTTTTCCGCGACCATGGAGCATTTCACGCTCATGGCCATTCCGTTTTTTATTCTCAGTTCCAATTTTCTGTCAACCGGTGGTGTGGCCCGTCGCATTGTGCGGTTTGCCAATGCCCTGGTAGGCTGGATGGCCGGCGGCCTGGCAATGGCCGGTATCATGGCCTGTATCCTTTTTGCTGCGGTTTCCGGGTCGAGCCCTGCTACGGTTGTAGCTATTGGGTCCATCATGATCCCGGGTATGCTTGAGGCCAAATACTCCAAGGCTTTTGCCGTGGGCTCCATTGCCACAGCCGGCAGCCTGGGGATTTTGATCCCGCCGTCTATTGTCATGATCGTCTATGCGGTTGCCACTGAGCAGTCGGTCGGAAAAATGTTCATTGCCGGCATCGTGCCCGGCCTTATGTTGGGCGGTATGCTCCTGTTAGTCACCTGGATAACTGCGGTTAAAAAAGGTATGCCCCGGCAGCCGAGGCCAACCATGAAGGAACTCTGGAAGGCGTTTTTAGGCGCTTTCTGGGGGCTGCTGCTCATCGTTATGATCATTGGTGGCATCTATGGCGGCATCTTTACACCGACCGAGGCGGCGGCTGTTGCAGCGGTCTATTCGGCAGTCATTGCGCTGTTTGTTTACCGTGATATGGGTTTTAAAGAAGTCCCGCAGGTACTGCTGGAATCAGCGAAGATGACAGCCATGCTGCTCTTCATTATCGCCTGTGCCATGATCTTTGCCCATGTACTGACAATGGAGCGCATCCCGCAGAATATTGCCGAATGGCTTGTGGCAAGGGACATGTCCTGGTGGATGTTTCTTTTAATGGTCAACGTGATTCTCTGGTTTGCCGGTGACTTCATGGAGCCTTCTTCCATAATCCTGATCCTGGCGCCGATTTTCTTTCCCATTGCCATGGCACTTAAAATTGATCCCATTCACCTGGGTATTGTCATGACCCTCAATATGGAGGTCGGGATGATTACTCCACCGGTGGGACTGAACCTCTACGTTGCATCCGGTCTGAGTGGCTTGAGTCTTGAGGAGGTCACCAAGGCGTCCCTTCCCTGGATGGCAGTGATGATTGTCGCATTGATTATGGTAACTTATATTCCATGGATCAGCTTGTTCCTGGTCAATCTGCTTTATTAAACCTGACTTGTCGGATTCACTGCATCTTTTTTAAAGTCGGAATTTATACCCCTCAGTAAGTGCCCTGAAAAGCAGGGCATAAACTTCGACTCCGAGGGGGTACTAAAAAGAGTGCTCTGCTTTTAAGGATGCTATCTATCATTGCACTTTCCGTATAGCTATTCTATAGCGGCAAGTACTCTTTCGCAGATCAACAGTAAATCCAATAATTCTAACTTAGTTTGCAGTTTTTTATACTGAACAGTTTTCCTCAATTTTTCCTTATATCAAATAATTATTTTGTTGCTCCCTGGTCTTGCAGGGGGTTAGATTGCACATATTCAATCTGAATTATTTTATCCTAAAATCAGAATATGGAGGATGGTATTATGAGTGATGCAAAGTCCTGTGCCAATTGTGGTCAAGGTTTGTCAGGTGATTATTCGGGGGCCCTCTGCCCCAGCTGTGGTCTTACGTATTGGAAATGCGGCAACTGTGGCTTTCTTGTTACGGCGCCCGTTGGCCCTGATACCTGCCCGAGTTGCAAGGAGAAATGCGAGTTCAAGAACGTAACCTGTTACACCCCTGAATGCGGGGGACCGGGAAATGTCGACCCAAGACTTTAAAACTGGTCTGGATAATGGAGAGGGGATGCCCATGAGAAACAGAGCGGTTATTGGTTTTTTGTCTGTTATTTTAATGCTTTTGCTCACAGTTGGTTGCCAGAAAGCCTACTATAACACCATGGAGAAATTCGGGGTTCACAAACGCGATATTATGGTTGATCGTGTTGAGGAAGCGCGTGACAGTCAGGAAGACGCCAAGGAGCAATTCCAGTCAGCCCTTGAGCAATTCACCACGGTGTTGGATTTCAAGGGAGGCAAACTGGAGGATAAATATAAAACCCTGCAGGCTGAGTATGATAAGAGCGAGGCCAAGGCTGCTGATGTTACTAAAAGAATTGATGCGGTTGAGGATGTGTCTGAGGCCCTGTTTGATGAATGGGAAAACGAGTTGGACCAGTACACCAATTCATCACTGCGGCGGGACAGTGAACGGAAAATGGTTCAAACCAGGCGTCAATATGAGCAGTTGATTAAAGCCATGCGAAAAGCTGAAGCGAAAATCAACCCTGTTTTAAGAGCATTTCATGATCAGGTCCTCTACCTTAAGCATAATCTGAATGCCCAGGCAATTGCTTCTCTGCAAAGTGAACTGGTAACAGTCGAGGATGATATAGCCGATCTTGTACAGGAGATGGAAAAGTCCATTGGAGAGGCAAATTCATTTATAAAAACCATGCTTGAAGAATAGGGGAGAAGAATGGATATTCTGCGCATAGTACTTTCGATTTTGTTACCGCCCCTGGCTGTATTCCTGACGATTGGCTTGGGGTTGCATTTCTGGATCAATATTATCCTTACTCTTCTTGGAGGTGTTCCAGGCATGATTCACGCCCTTTGGGTTGTTGTTAAGAATAAAGAAAAGTAGGCAGTCTGTGCATGAATTTCTTTTAAAAAGAATAGGAGTGGAGATATAGTAATGCCTTTGTTTTTAGTCCAGCATGGTAAAAGTTTGCCAAAGGAAAAGGACCGTGACCAGAGTCTTTCCAAGGAGGGTTTTACAGAAACCCAGGTTATGGCCGAAATGGCTTTTGAACAGTTTATCCAGGTGACGCGCATCATTCACAGCGGCAAGAAGAGGGCCCTGCAGACCGCTGAGATATTTATGAAAGCCCTTGAGCCCGAAGCTGGAATTATTAAAGGGGCCGGTCTTGCCCCTTTGGATGATGTTACCCAATTTGCCTCTTCACTCAAGAACGAAGAAAACATTATGGTTGTTGGGCATCTTCCGTTTATGGAGAGGCTTGTGTCTTACCTGGTTACCGGCTCACCTGAAAGACCGGTTATCAAGTTTCAAAACAGTTCCATTATCTGTCTGGATACTGAAGATGTATCAGAGCCATGGTTTATTCGTTGGGCACTCTTTCCACGGTTTGATTAGTCAAATTGATAAGGATAGCCAGGCGATGTTATCCGGAAAAGTTTTTGCTTATGAGAGTTTTCATGTCACTCAAATGAATTTGGCGGTGAAGGAATTCTTCGTATGTCAAACAGGGGAGCTCCCGTACTCAAGGTTTCATTTTAGAGAGGGGTTATTTGATCAGTCACTAAATAAGGGGGGGAGTAATGAACAAAACAGCGATTTTTGCATTTAAGGGGAACTCAATCTGCTTTGTCCATGTCCTATTAAACGCTTTAGATTTGCATGACAGAGGCGGAGTTGTAAAAATAGTACTGGAGGGAGAGGCCATAAAGCTCATTGTCGACCTCTGTAAACCGGAACATCCCTTACAGCCACTTTACGACAAGGTGAAGAAACTGGGGCTTATTGATGCAGTCTGTCGGGCCTGTGCTGTTAAAATGGGTGCACTTGAAGTTATAGAAGCAGAAGGGCTAAAAATTGTAGATGACATGGCGGGTCATGCAGGTATGGCACCATACATTGAGAAGGGGTATGCAATTGTCACATTGTAAAACCGAAAAAGAAATGCTGAGGGGTTTATTGCAGATGTCAGCATTTATACTTTTGTTTTCAGTAATGCTCGTATCATCTTCAGGCTGTACGAAAAAAGATCAAACACCCCAGTCTTTGGCCAGGGATGGCTGGATCACAGACCATGCAAATATTCTGACCCAGGCAGATAAATCCAGGTTGTCCGCCTCCCTGGCAGCATATGAAAAAGAAACCTGTCACCAGGTTCTGGTGCTTATAGTCCCATCCCTTGCAGGAGAGAGCATGGTTGATTTTTCTCAAAGGACTGCCACGGCATGGGATATCGGCCAACCAGGGTTCGGCAATGGCATTCTTGTCAGCATTGCCGTTCAGGATGGAAGTGTCCGCATAGAGACTGGTTCTGCTTTTGAATGGTTTATTGAGAAAGGCATATCAGATAGGATCTTAAAGGAAGTGATGTTCCCGTATTTTCGTGATGAAAGGTATGTGGATGGGATTGAGCAGGGACTGGCGGAAATTATGCAGGCAGCACGCCTGAAAGTAATTCCGGAAGATCACAGACCTGATGTCTGTCAAAAGTGATGGTTTAAAGGAGATAGGATTGGGCAAAAAGTCTCCAAAATATGTTGCGTTGGGCAGTAGATTGGTGGGGATTCCTGAGGTGCTCACCCTGGGAGTCAGGTCTAACTTTCATGATTATACGCTAAAGGAAAGACAGAAAATACATGACGCCGAGTTTATCCTGTATCCGAGCCTGAATTATGCCCAGTATTTTACCACCATAGGAAAGAAAATTTTCCCCAGTCTTGAGACCTATCTGTATGCTGGCCAAAAGATGAAGCAGACCACTCTTTTCAACATGCTTTCCATTCCTCATCCCAGGACAAGAGTTTTCCTGAAGAGAGAATTTGACCGGATCGAAAATGATTTTGCTTTTCCATTTATTGCAAAGATTCCCCGGGCATCATCCCGGGGAAGAGGGGTATACAAGATTTGTGATTCTGTTCAGTTGGGAGAGTATCTTGAAAAGACGAAATTCGCCTATATTCAGGAATACCTGCCCCATGAAAAGGATTTGCGGGTGATCCTGATCAACTACCAGCCGGTTCTGGCCTATTGGCGCTGGCTCGCTGTCGGAGATTTCAGGACGAATGTGTACCAGGGAGGGGTTATGGATTTCGATAACATACCCCAGGATGTTTTGGAGCTGGCCCAGGAAGGTGCAAGGAAGTGCAACTTTAATGATGTAGGTCTTGACCTGTTACAGAGTAACGGAGCCTGGTATGTGATCGAAGCGAATATGCAGTATGGCCGTGAGGGGTTGAAAAAGAAAAATATGGTTCTCAAGGAAGTGATTCGTGAAAAACTATTAGCCGGGACCCTTTTTGATTGAGGAACAAGGTTTTTGCAGGCTGATATCAGTCGTACATTCGATCGATCCTGACAGAGGGGCAGATGCTCTATAATTCTCTTGCTGATCTCATTGTAGTGCTGCATAGTCTTTTTGTACTGTTTGTGATGTTGGGAGGATTTCTCGTACTCTGGAAATCCAGTGTGGCCTGGTGTCATATTCCTGCAGTCTTCTGGGCTGCAAGCATAGAGTTTTTCGGTTGGATATGTCCTTTAACACCTCTGGAAAACATGCTGCGGGAGAAGGGGGGTGCGGCAGGCTATGATACTGGATTCGTGGAGCATTATATTGTCCCTATCCTTTATCCGGCATCTCTAACCAGGCAGGTGCAAATTAATTTTGGAATAATTGTATTAAGCATAAATATTGGGTTGTATTTTTTTGTTTTGCATAGTTTACGAAAGACTGAAAGAAAACAGGAGTAATAATTTCAAAATTAATGGATTAAAAAAGCAGCAATATAGGCCTAACACAAAAAATAACTTTGCATGAAGCGCAAATG
>JAAXQI010000045.1 GCA_012974315.1 Desulfobacterales bacterium
CTTTAATGCAGTGAAGATTTATTTAAAGGTAAGGCGATTAAAACCTCCCTCTTCATACCAGGGACGGCTTGCATTGATCCCTGCAAGCTCAATAATCATAACTTCAAGCACAAGGTACACCTTTGTGCCTTTGCGAACACATGCCGTCAGGGTGTCTCCGTGATGCCCCATGGCTGCATGCAGATGAATTTTGGGCTCCTTGTCATCCCAGAATATACTGCCTGTGCCCAAAACTTCCCTGGCACCACGAACTTCTCTCCATACAGGATCTGGCGGCATTGTTGGCTCTTTGGGTCCTGTAACTACATCTGCTTCCCTTAATCCGCCAAGGACATGAAACCATCCACAGCGAATATTCTCTTTGGCGATAAGCTGGAGCAATTCTTCCAGAAACAAATCCCCTTCATCAAAACGAACGCTGAAAACTCTTCCGATTGTACCCTCTCTATACTCCATTATTCTTATCCTGTATTTGTGAGTATTGCATTTTTTCAAAAGCAGCTTTTAAAGTTCGGAACAACTCCCTGCTGAATTTCAGGTTACGGGTCCTGGCAAATTGCATGGCCGTATTTTTTAACTGGGCTTGATCAATATCAGGAAAATTATCAACAATTGTATCA
Organism: Desulfobacterales bacterium; assembly: GCA_012974315.1. GTDB lineage: Bacteria > Desulfobacterota > Desulfobulbia > Desulfobulbales > BM004 > BM004. Next base: position 621 of record JAAXQI010000045.1, read on the forward strand.
ATAGCAGAACTCTCATTTAAAAAATCCAACGACTCATTTTCATTTATATATCCACCATGGTGCATCATTTTTTCATACTGTTGAATAGCTTCATTGGTCAGGAGATTTCTGAAATGTTCAAGATTATGGAATTCACGATTCTTTTTCAGGAGAGAACCCTTTTTCAGGGCAAGAAAATCAAACAATTCATCGACGGGCTTATCACGGAGAAGTTTGGTGGTATATTTAAGCTGTCGTTTTTTGGCTCCTCCCTTCAGATTTTTAGCAGAACGGAGTTCTTCCTGGATCTCTTGATCACAAGGAAGGGCAACTATCTGACGATTCGGTAATGAAGCAAGTTCATGGACAAGTTGTTCAATGGACTTCGCCCTTCTTTTTCTTTCTGATTTACTCGTTAGATGATCCATATTATCAGCGCGGAAATAATTCTTATTAATAAGATTTTTTATTTTTTATTATGATTGGTTGCAGTAAAGTTATATAATATTCGATAATTTTTCAAATAGCTTATCTATCTTAAATTATTTACCTGATGGTCCATTACAGGACTATCCTTAAAACTCCTATTGAGGTAATAGAAATGATACAGACACAGTCATTCAGCGTCAATCAACCCACAAAGATCCATTTTGGCTTGGATTCAATCAAACAATTGGGTGATGTTATTAGCAAACTTAACGGCAGCAACGTTTTTCTGGTTGCCGACCCGGGCCTGAAACAAGCTGGGATCATCAAGCAGATTGTCTCCGTTCTTAATAAAAGTAAAATTCCCTATACTCTTTATGATAAGGTGACACCCGAACCAGGTCTTAAACTTGCTGACCAGGGTGCGAAACTGGCAAAGAAAAATAAGGCGGATTGTGTTGTTGGCGTTGGCGGTGGATCTGCCCTCGACATTGCCAAAGCAATCAGCATACTGCTCACCAATGGCGGCAAAGCTGAGGATTATCTTGGTCTTGACAAGATTAAATTGCAGGGAGTACCAAAAATCATGGTACCCACAACTGCAGGTACCGGTGCCGAGGTTACATTTACCGCTGTATTCATCAATGAAAAAACTAACTCAAAAGGAGGCATGAACGGCGACCCTCTCTATCCTGATGCGGCAATACTCGATCCAGCTTTGACACTCAGCCTTCCTCCAAATATTACAGCTGCAACCGGCATAGATGCCTTTACCCATGCCTTGGAAGCCTTTGTATCGACTCAGGCCCATGCAATATCAGATATGTATGCACTGGAAGCAATGTCGCTGATCAGCAATAACCTCGGTGCTGCATATGCAAACGGGACCAACATTGAAGCCCGCTCAGCAATGCTCATGGGAAGTTTGCTGGGTGGAAAGGCACTGGCTACAGCAGGTGTCGGCCTGGTCCATGCAATGGCTTACCCTCTTGGAGGTATGTTCAATACACCTCATGGTCTGGCAAATGCTGTTCTGCTGCCCTATGTGGTTGAATATAACATTATCGGCAACCTGGAAAAATTTGCCACCATTGCCCAGATAATGGGATATGAAATTGAAGGGTTACCCTTGCGTGAAGCAGCCGAACTTGCTGTTGATGCTATCCACCAGCTTAATGCCGATGTTGGCATTCCAGATAGTCTCAATGAATTGAATATACCATCGAGCAAAATACCCGAAATGGCTAAAATTGCTCTTACCGTCACCAGGCCGGTTGAAAATAACCCACGTAAGCCAACAATCGAAGATGTTATTGCAGTCTATGAGGCAGCATTTGACGGGGCGTATTAAAAGTTACTGAAGCAGCCTTACAATTTTGTCCCATATCATTGATGCACATTCTTCCTTGGGAAGAAGTGGCAATTTTTCAAGTTGATAATCTCTGTCAATGAGGTTGACCTGATTAGTATCGGTCCCGAATCCGGTATCTGTACCGAGAATGTCATTTATCACTATCAGATCAAGATTCTTTTCCTTCAGCTTGCGCTTACCTTCCTCAAGATGATCACTGCTTTCTGCCGCAAATCCGACCAGCAAAGGTCTGTTCGAGTTTTCCTTTCGTTTGCCAAGCTCTTTGAGAATATCTGGATTGGATACTATTTCAAGGCTGATAGAATCACTGCCTTTTTTTATTTTCTGCTCCATTATTTTTTCAGGTCGATAATCGGACACTGCTGCTGACATGACAACTATATCCGCATTAATATAGTTTTCCATTACTGCATCATGCATCTGCACAGCACTCGTGACATTGACAATCTCTACACCAGACGGAGATTCAAGTGAAGTAGGACCACTGATCAAAATCACCTTTGCCCCCCGTCGTTTAGCAGAACGTGCCAGGGCGAAACCCATTTTTCCTGAAGAACGGTTACTCAGATGTCTGGCCGGGTCAAACGATTCACAAGTGGGACCTGCAGTGATCAAAACAGTTTGTTCCAGCAAGTCCTGGGGAGCAAAAGCTGACAAGATAGCTTCTCGGGCTACTTCCCACTCGACAAGTCTGCCAACTCCTTCATCACCGCAAGCAAGCTTTCCCTCATCAGGTTCAATAATTGTATACCCATACTCTTTAAGCCGGGCCAGATTGGCTTGGGTTGCAGCATGACAGTACATATTGGTATTCATTGCCGGAAACACCAGCATCTTAGCACGGTTGGCCAAGGCAAGGGAGGACAGTAGATTATCTGCAAAACCATTGGCAAGTTTTGCAATGGTTTGTGCTGTTGCTGGAGCAATGAGGAAAAGATCACATTCTCTGGCCAGGCTGATATGAGTTACATTTTCACCAGCATCGGGTTCAAACATTCCTGTATAGACCCGTTTGCCTGAAAGCGCAGCAAAGGTCAGGCTTGAAACAAAACGTGTGGCTCCATCAGTCATAACAACGGTAACCTCTGCCTCTGACTTTGCAAGTTCACGCACCCATTCGGCAGCCTTGTATACTGCAATGCTGCCTGAAATTCCAAAAAGAATCTTTTTGTCTGCAAGTAAGGACTTCATAATATTTCAATTATTATTTTAATATTGAAGCAGGATTGCCATAAGTAACTTTTTTCTTTATGTATCATATTGTCAGCATCGTTAAAAAACACGATACGGACACGTATACCATTTACAGCTATTTAATTTTGTTCGGTACCGCTATCACTCTTGAAGTTTTTTTTTACGAATAACTCATATTTGTCGGCATCGTTAAAAAACACGATGCGGACACGTATACCATTTACAGCTATTTAATTTTGTCCGGTACCGCTATCACTCTTGAAGTTTTTTTTACGAATATCTCATATTTCTTTCAACAGCAATTCTGAGAACTCTTTTCTTTTTGATTTCTGGTTGCGGTGTGCAGGATGTCCCAGGGCTATAACAGCCATAAGATCGAAATTATCAGTAAGTCCAAGAATTTTATTTACTTCAAGCTTGTTTTTTAAAATCTGTCCCAGCCAGACTGCGCCTAAATCCAATGCTTCAGCTGCCAGGAGAATATTTTGAATGCAGGCACCGGCTGATTGTATATCCTTAACAGTATCATATATATCATCTTTAGACAGGTAAACCGCAATCAACGCATTGGCATCTCTGACAATATGCCCGTAATGTGTCTGCTGTGCCAACTGCTCCTTTATATCATGATTCTGAACAATAACAAATCTCCACGGCTGATTATTCAAACCTGAAGGGGCCCAGATGCCGGCCTTAATAATTTCATGCAATTGTTCACGGGAAATTGCATTGTCAGTAAATTCCCGGATGCTGCGCCGTCTGTATATTGCCTCTAAAACCGGTGATTTCATTCTACCTTGATCCTTATATTATATGTGTATTGTCTTGAATCGTTTTTGCATCTGTATAGGAAAAAAATTGTACTGTCAACTACATCTCTCACTGAATTACAGATAGTATTCCCAACAAAATTAAGGTTGATTGTTCATTATTTGAAATTAATTCAAACAATATGCTGATTGAATCAATTACCTGAATCTGTTAGATAGTCTGCTCGGAGAGAACCATATGGGAAAGAAAAAGATAAGAGCTCCATTGCCTGTATTGCCTGTAGGTATCAGTGTGATTGATACCCATTGTCATCTTGATATGATCAACTCAGGAGATGATATTGACACAATAATCTCTAGAGCTTCTGCCAGTGGTGTTTCTCAAATTATTACCGTTGGAATTGACCTTGAAAGTTCAAAAAAGGCAATAGATATAGCCGAACAATATGAATCTGTATACGCTACGGTTGGAATACATCCGCATAATGTTCAACAACTTCAGGACAAATCTTATGACGAGCTTGAAAAGCTTTGTCATAGTAATAAGGTTGTCGCCTATGGTGAGATTGGTCTTGATTTTGTTAAACAACACGCTCCCCAGGATGTCCAGCTTGAACATTATGCCAGACAGGTTGTTCTGGCAAAAAAAGTTGGCCTTCCACTGGTAATTCATGCCCGTGAAGCCCATGATGAAGTCCTGCATATCTTGAAAAGTGAAGCCCCCTTTCCATCTTCAGGAGTAATGCATTGTTTCTCAGGTGACTTGCACCTGGCCAATCAGGTCCTTGATCTTGGTTTTTTGATTTCCATTCCGGGTATCGTGACTTTTAATAAAGCCAAGGCTTTGCAAGAAGTTGCTCAAAAAATCCCCCTCAATAAACTTATCCTGGAAACTGATGCGCCTTTTTTGACACCTGATCCTTACAGGGGCAGGATCAATATTCCTGAATACATGCTGTATACTGCCCAAAAAGTTGCCGCCCTTCGAGGTATAACTGTTGAAGAGGTTGCACGTGCCACAACAGACAATGCTCAAAAACTTTTCATGATCCCACCCCATTAATGACTCTTAATTGTTCACTCACTGATCATGATACAAGATAATTTGACAGCAATAAAAAATCGCATCACCGCAGCAGCACTCTGCGTCAACAGGTCACCTGGCGACATAAAGTTGGTAGCTGTATCCAAACGTATTCCAGACGAAAAAATCCTGCAGGCCATTGAATTTGGTCACTATACTTTCGGAGAAAACTATGTCCAGGAAGCCCAGGATAAAATTCCATTAATACGAAATAAACAGGCCAGAAATAACATTTCATTCCATTTTATTGGAAAACTCCAATCCAACAAGGCCGGAAAAGCTGCAGAACTTTTTGATGTCATACAAACCATTGATAGTGCCAAACTAGCCAGAGCACTCGAAAAGCATCTTGCATTATTAAACAAAACACTCTCAGCATATTTGCAGGTCAATATAGGAAAGGAGAAACAAAAATCAGGTATAATGCCCGAAGATTGTGAACAACTTTTACAGGAACTTTCACACTTGCAACACCTGCAGATAATTGGTCTTATGACCATGCCCCCTTATTTTGAAGATCCAGAAGATGTGCGACCCTATTTCAGAAAACTTCGGCAACTATCAGAAAAAATGACTGCAAAAGGGTTATTGGGACAGCATGCATCCGTTGAACTATCCATGGGAATGTCAGGGGATTTTGAAGTTGCTATAGAAGAAGGAGCCACTGTAGTTCGTATTGGAACTGCCATATTCGGTTCACGTTAACGTTAATCTTTGCATTCATAATCATGGGGAATTATAGATAGAATAGAGTATCACTTTTTGCTACATTTCATATTCGGGAAATTACTTAAACTGGAGTTCTTAAATGAAAATTACCATCATTGGTGCAGGATATGTAGGACTTGTAACAGGTACATGCTTTTCTGAATTTGGGCATGAGGTTCTTTGCATTGACAAAGAGGAACAGAAAATCAAAGAACTTCAATCAGGGAAAATTCCAATATATGAGCCCGGCCTGGAAACCCTGGCCAAGAAGAATGTTGAGGAACAGCGTTTAACCTTTGATACGGATTCAAGCAAAGGTGTACCGTGGGCTGATGCAATATTTATTGCTGTAGGTACTCCATCAAGCAGGCGTGGTGATGGGTATGCTAATTTATCATTTATCTACGATGCTGCCAGGGAAATTGCCCCACTTCTAAGTGGATACACATTATTGGTTACTAAAAGTACTGTTCCAGTTGGCACCGCCAGGCAAATAGCCAGAATAATAAAAGAGACAAATCCCGAAGCAGATTTTGACATCGCCTCTAACCCGGAATTTCTGAGAGAAGGTGCTGCAATCAATGATTTCATGCGACCTGACCGTGTCGTAATTGGCGTAGAATCAGACCGGGCTGCTGATGTTCTTCGAGATATATATAACCCTCTATTCCTCATTGAAACACCCATTGTACAAACAGATATTGAGACCGCAGAACTGATTAAATATGCAGCAAATGCCTTTCTTGCAGTAAAAATCAGTTATATCAACGAAATGGCAGCCTTATGTGAAAATTATGGCGCTGATGTCATTAAGTTGGCTAAAGCACTTGGTTTAGACGGACGAATCGGAAGTAAATTTCTGCATCCTGGACCCGGTTACGGTGGTTCATGTTTCCCTAAAGACACTCTTGCACTTATCAGGATGGCACAGGAGCAGGGAGCAGGAGCACGTATCGTTGAAGCTGCCGTTGAAGTTAATGCAGCACAGAAAGCGAGGATGATAAAAAAGATTCGTGACAGCCTCGGTGGGAATGAGGCGGGTAAAGTCATTGGTGTTTTAGGCCTGACCTTCAAACCGGAAACAGATGATATGCGTGATGCTCCTTCATTAACAATCTTACCCGCCCTGCTGGAAAAAGGGGCAAGGATACAAGCCCATGACCCAAAGGGCATGACTGAGGCATCTCAACATCTTCCTGCAGGAATCACGTATAAGGACACCCCCTACCAGGTCTGTGAAGGTGCAGATGCCCTGATACTCATGACGGAATGGAATCAATACAGAGCACTTGATTTCGACAGAATAAAATCGCTTATGAATGATCCGTTATTAATTGATCTCAGAAATGTATATGAACCGGAAGTAATGAAAAAGCTTGGCTTCAGGTATGTTGGTATTGGGAGATCCTGATTTTTTCAAAATAACCTTTGAATTTTGGATTTATCTAATCAACTCACTTTTCTGCGCTCTATTGCGCATTTGTCAGTAAAGCACTTTTCGCCTTTTAAGAATAGTTTTTCACCTTCACGACGACACTGACGGCACTTGGAACCAATATACTTAGCCATAATCTGTTTCCTTCCTAGACGCGACGCTTTTTAGGTGGACGACAACCGTTGTGCGGTATCGGTGTCACGTCAGTAATGTTCGTAATCTGGAACCCTGCGTTATTCAGCGCACGCACTGC
>JAAXQI010000047.1 GCA_012974315.1 Desulfobacterales bacterium
ACTGAAGGCAAAGGATAAAATCATTGGCGTGGCACAGGGGCATGACGGAGAGTTTGAAGATGTTGTGGGGTGGCGTATTGATGATGTGGTATCACTGATTCGCGGCCCACAAGATTCTGTGGTTCGTCTGCAGGTTCTTCCCAAAGAAAGCGGCGTCGACGGATCCAGCAAAATCATAATGATCGTGCGCAACAAGGTGAAATTGGAAGAACAACAGGCGAAAAAGGAGATAATTGAAATACCCAGCGGGACAATCAACAAGCGAATTGGCGTAATTACGATTCCGACGTTCTATATGGACTTTCAAGCTTACTCCCGCGGGGAGGAAGACTATCGCAGCACAACTCGAGATACGCAACGGCTCATAGATGAGCTGATGAAAGAAAAGGCCCGGAAGATTCATGTCCTGGGGCGTTGTAGCTGCGTGCAAACGGCCCAAAATTAGCCTCAATCGCTTAGCATGAACCGATTGGATACCAGATGTAGAGCCTTTGACAAAAAAGCGCTCAAGACCTTTGTGTTTAAAACTTAAGATCATGAGCAGATTGTAACCCGTAACGTAACAGGTTACAATGTTTTTTTATACTTCTTGTATGTTATTAGAGAACAGGCCAGGAAAACAACCTCATATAACTTAACTGCAACGCCCCACGGACCATATGCTTGAATTACAAACTCCCAGAATTCTGACGGTAACAGAACTTACCAGGTCCATACGCGGTATTCTTGAAACAGAACTCCCCTTTGTTACTGTCTGCGGAGAGATTTCCAATCTGCGGCAGCCCTATTCCGGACATCTGTACTTTACTCTCAAAGACGATTCAGCCCAGCTTAAGGGAGTGCTTTTCAAACAACAGCAGAAATACCTCCGGCAACTTCCCGAAGATGGGCAGCAGGTAATCTGCCGAGGCCGCATTTCAGTGTATGAAGCACGGGGTGAATATCAACTAATCATTGATTATTTGGAACGTCTTGGTACCGGTGAACTCCAAATTGCTTTTGAAAACCTCAAACAGAAACTTGCAGAAGAGGGACTTTTCGATCAGGATCATAAAAAAGAAGTTCCAGCGTTCCCAGCACGAATTGCACTGGTCACCTCTCCTAAGGGGGCTGCCGTCTTTGACTTTCTTAAAGTAGCCCGGCACCGTTTTCCATCTCTGCCCATTGAAATCTTTCCAGTGCGGGTACAGGGCAAGGAAGCTGCGCCTGAAATATGTGATGCCCTGGCAACTCTCAACCAGCGTAAACAGTCCGATGTTATCGTTTTATGTCGTGGAGGCGGGTCCATCGAGGATCTTTGGCCCTTTAATGAAGAAAGCGTTGCCCGGGCCATCTATGGGTCAGCCATCCCTGTTGTTTCAGCCATAGGACATGAGATTGACTTCACTATTGCCGATTTTGTCGCAGACCTGCGGACACCCACTCCGACTGCGGCGGCGGAAACGATTGTCCCCAACAGACAGATACTCAGAGAGCATATCCAACGGCTTAAACAATTGCTGGCCAGGACTATTTCCCAAACAATACGGGAAAAAAGACACCTGATAAATATACAGCAGCGCATGCTTGGCGATCCCCGTTCACTTATTACCCATAATTTGCTCCACCTTGATAATGTCTATTCATCTCTCGTGCATGGTTACAGAAGACACCTCTACACGCTTTCCATGCAACTTGGATCCCTTTCAGGAAAGCTCCATAAATTCAATCCAGTCCAACAGCTTACCTATAAGCAGCAATGGACCCGGGAACTCACCAGACGATTGCAGAGTGTGATGCTGCAGCACCTGGATAAAAAAGTAAACAGACTGACCGCAGCAACAACACTTCTTGAAGCGATAAGCCCCCTCGGAGTTCTGGGCCGTGGTTATGCAGTAGTCAGGTCAGGTCACAAAGAAAAACCACCCGGTGAACTGATACGCTCGACCAGGCAGGTGACTGTCGGTAAAGATCTGGAAGTAATCCTTCAGGTAGGAAAGCTTGGTTGTAAAGTAACCGAGATCAAAAAAGATGGTCGGGATGGGGAGATTTGAACTCCCGGCCTCCTGCTCCCGAAGCAGGCGCGCTACCAGGCTGCGCCACATCCCGACCCATTAAAGGAACCAAAATAGAAATAAAAAAACGGCAGGTGCTGTTTCCGCTTCGCGGAATAACACCTGCCGAAATCGTACTAAATTTTAAAACAGGAGATTACTTGACAGCTGCAGCAAGTTTGCTGCCAGCTTTAAACTTAGCAACTTTCTTGGCAGCGATCTTGATCATTTTGCCAGTCTGAGGATTGCGGCCTTGTCTAGCAGCTCTTTTGGCTACAGAAAAAGTACCAAAACCTACCAATGTTACCTTGTCACCTTTTTTCAGTGCTTTGGTAATTGCTACCAGCATACCATTCAAACCTTTCTCTGCTGCGGCTTTGCTGATCTCTGCTGCTTTAGCCCTATACCTAAAAAAATAGGGTTTTTTCAAAAAAAACATAAAATGATTTCCCCATCTCAAAGAACTCACCTGTTAGGGAAAACATTTCAAAAGAGAATCCCCTTGCGGCCGGCGACACTAATAAAAACATTCAATATGTTGAAATCATTAAATTTATTCAATACTTGCTGCCTTATTGCCTCCTGGGCAAAGCGCTCAATATCCTCCGCCAGGAGCTCGATAATGGCCGAATCATTTGATATTCTTACACGACAGCCCATAAAACCAAAAACCTGAAGAAAATTTTCGCACCTTTTGATGAGATCGACTTTTTCCTGACTAATCTTTTGATCAGTAGCGATTCGGGTTGCCAAACAGGAAGATGAATGTTTATTCCAGTTTGGCAGATTTAAATCCTTACTGAGTTGACGAATCTCTTTTTTTGTCAACCCGGATTTTGCAAGAGGTTTTTTGATCTTAAGTTCATCCAGGGCTTTTAATCCTGGTCGGAATTCGCTCAAGTCATCAAGGTTAGTACCATCCATGAGAACGTTAAAATTCAGATCAGCCAATTTATCCAGAAATATCTGATAAATCTTCTTTTTGCAAAGGTAGCATCTTTCCGGGGGATTTGCTGTAAACTCGGGCCAGGCAAGAGGATCCAAAGTGACAGTCAGCAGTCGGCTGCCGATCAGGTCTGCAACCTCCCTGACAGCCTCACGTTCACCGGGCGGCAATAATGGCGTGTCTGCAAAAACTGCAATGGTATTTTCATGCCCCAGAACATCATGGCTGACTTTCAAAAGCAATGTGCTGTCTACACCGCCGGAACAGGCAACAGCCGCCCTGGTTTCCCGGGCTATTATCTCTTCAAGGTTTTTCTTCTTATCCGCTAGAGAAACAGGCAATTGCATTCACTCTATAAACCTCCGGGCTCAATGGACCCGACTTTAATCTGCCCCCTGAAGGGGCTGTAGTTGAAAGCGGTCAGCGATCAGCTTTTTAAACCTTGAGCCCTGCGCCTTGTGCCTTGTGCCTTGTGCCTTGTGCCTTGTGCCTTGTGCCTTGTGCCTTGTGCCTTGTGCCAGGCTTGCCATTGACCTCGATCTCACCGCTCATCAATTGAGCGTAACTCACCTCTCCATAATTTCTGGCAACCCTGTTGGGATAATCATAGGCATAATCCACTACCTGGGTAAAAAGTTCATTGTTTGAAACACCGGTATACGCCGCCATCTCAGCATTCAAGATTGGTATGGGTATACCCAGGCCCACTGCCATAGTGGGTCCATAACCCAGCATACTGATCCCCTTCAACCATTTGGGTGACATCTGCTTCAGGTCTCCCTGGACCATCAGAGTGCCTGCCGGACGCATAGGAGCGCCTCCTTCTGTTCTCGGAACATTCGGATTATGCTGGGTACCGTGCCAGGTTACATACCCTACCCCGCCCCCAAGAAATATCTTTGTACCCAAACCTATGGTCTTATATAAAGGATCATTGAGTAGCGGCGATAATGCCCCGGCGCTGCAGTAATTGGCATTCTTGCCATTAGGCTTCAAGGTGCCCATGTAAGTGTAGATAGTTTTGTCAGACAGATTAATGGCACAATTATAATTCTGATATGCATTCCTGGGATTTGTCAGCAGAGCAAAGGGCAAATCCTCAAGTGTTATCTCTTTAGATAATTTCTTGGCCGGATAGCAGTCAGTCCCGTAAGCTATTGCTTCCAGCGCTATCTTCCTGCCGGCTACCAGATCCTCTATAACATGGCCACCTCCATAGCGGAACTCCCCGGGAAACACCTTGTTAAGGGGGTCATCCTGAGTAGGCTCGGTAGCACCTATGTAAATATCAACTGCAGCAAGACCGGCATACGCAGGCACATCATTAAGCAGCACCTTCGAAGCCTTCAGTGTTGGTGAGGCATGGCCGAAATTAATAAAAGCGCCCGATGAACACATGGGTGAAAAAGTACCGGTAGTAACCACGTCAACCATGCTTGCCGCCTTTTCCGGACCTTCCTTGCTGACAATGTCAACCATTTCCTCAGCGGTCACAACTACTGCTTCACCGGCCCTGATCCTGGCGTTTATTTCCTCATAGGTCTTATTAACCTTCTGTATGCTCATTGAAATCTCCTGATATTGTATAGTAAAATTTTCAATTTAAAAACGGCGCTAAGTGTAGCAGTATCCTTATTTGCAAGGCAACCTTTTTGCTGTAAAAATGGGTTTTTTCTTTTCATATGGCATGATATGCTTTAAGTTCACTTTTTTCCAAAGAATAAATACAGGCAACTAAATAGAGGACGTAGAACACCGATGAAAAGCTCCAAAAAGGCTGCCAGCAACAAGGCTGACAACAACAAGACTGAAAACAACATAGCCGAACTTGAAAAAATAAGAAGAAAAATTGACGCTATTGACAACAAGTTCCTTGAGCTCCTGAAACAAAGGCTCCAGCATGCCCAGGAAGTAGGACTGGTTAAGTCAAAGGATAAGCGGGCCAAGTATGACCCCCTGCGTGAACGGCAGATTTACGCGCGTCTGCTGGAAGACAACCAGGACGAATTTCCAGAAGAGGCCCTGCGCTCAATCTTTCATGAGATCATAACAACCTGCCGTCTGTCACAGAAGAGACCTGTTGTATCCTATCTCGGACCGGAAGCGACCTATACGCACCTGGCAGGCGTTAAATACTTCGGTCACTCGGCTGAGCATAAGCCGATTGAGACCATAGAAGACATCTTCTCAGAGGTGGAACGGGGCAGGACAACCTTTGGTGTTGTGCCCGTGGAAAACTCCATTGAGGGGGCCGTATTCTCTACCCTGGACTCCTTCATGAAACATAAGGTCAAGATATGTGGAGAGGTAAACCTTGAGATCAGCCATAACCTGGTCTGCCAGTCAGGAAATATTGAGGACATAAAGACTGTTGCCTCCCATTCACAACCCCTGGCTCAATGCCGTGAGTGGTTAAAAAAGAATCTGCCTGGAATCCCCACCCTGCCCGTATTCAGCACCGGTGTTGCAGCCCAGATGGCAGCCAAGGATCCTCATATCGGCGCAATAGCCAGTTCACTGGCTATCAAAACCTATCAGCTCCAGGTTGTTGAACGTGCCATCGAAGACTACCGCGGTAATACCACACGCTTCCTGGTTATCGGCAAAAAATCGCCCCTGCGAAGCGGCAAGGATAAAACCTCTCTGCTTCTAGGCCTTCTTGATAAACCCGGCGCTCTGAATGAAGCTCTTTCCATCCTTGCTGACAAGGACATTAACCTTGCCAAGATCGAATCCCGGCCCATAAAGGGCATGCAGTGGAAGTATCTGTTCTTCATGGATATGGTAGGACATATGGAAGATAAAAAGATCAAGGAAGGTTGCCGTGATCTGCAGAAAGTCTGTTCATTTTATGAATGGCTGGGCTCTTATCCCATGACCGAAGAAGAGAACAACTAATTGTACTGCGTTCATAATTTCTTATAATCCACGCCCATGCTTTTACTGGCGATAGAAAGCTCCTGCGATGAAACTGCAGCAGCTGTGCTTCAAGATGGAACAAACCTGCTCTCAAGTGTGGTTGATTCCCAGATCCTGTTGCACAGCCCCTATGGTGGTGTTGTGCCGGAACTCGCCTCCCGCAGGCATATCGAAACCATCTACCAGGTTGTTGATCAAGCTTTAAATGAGGCTTCCATCCGCCTCGACCAGCTTGATGCGATAGCCGTGACCCAAAGGCCGGGGCTGGTCGGTTGCCTGCTCATAGGCATGTCTTTTGCCAAGGCTATTGCCTATGTTGAAAATATTCCCTGCATAGGGGTAGATCACATGGCAGGTCACCTGCTCTCGGTCTTCCTGGGAGAGGACCATCCAGATTTTCCTTATATAGCCCTGGTCGCATCCGGCGGCCACTCAAGCCTTTACCTGGCAGATGCCCCCTTATCATATAAGCAGATTGGCCAGACAAGGGATGATGCTGCCGGAGAAGCCTTTGACAAGGTTTCCAAGCTGCTGGGTCTCGGTTATCCGGGAGGTCCGATAATTTCCGATAAAGCAAAAGAAGGAAACCCTGCCGCTATCCCTTTTCCCAGGGCCTGGCTGGGAACCGATAGTCTTGATTTCAGCTTCAGCGGGCTGAAGACCTCTGTAGTCAACTATGTCAACAGGGCAAGCCAGAAAGAGGAAGAGCTCCACATTCCTGATATCTGCGCATCCTTCCAGGAGGCTATTGTCGATGTTCTGGTTGAAAAGGCCATTACTGCAGCCAAAAAATCAGGGGTCTCCCGGATCGTTCTGGCCGGAGGGGTTGGTGCCAACCATCGTTTGCGCGAACATTTAAACAAGCGCGGCCTGGATGAAGATATTGCTGTATTCCTGCCACCCAAACATTTCTGCACGGACAATGCCGCCATGATAGCCATTGCCGGGTACCATCTCTTCAATAGCAATCAGTATGAATCAGACACCCTCAATATGGATGTGTATTCAAGATCGCAGATCCATATTTAATTTTCGGCTTTCCTGTTACTCCTTGATTTGTTACCTTTTTTTTACAATAGAAACACGGTATAAGGAGTAATTCCAATTAATCATTAATTGCCATAACCAATGAAATTTGAGCCGCGCCGCGCCACCAGATACTACTACCTGAGATTCATTCGCTTAAGTGGTGATCCAAGCGTTTTAGCCCGTGGTGTTGCTATAGGTACATTTGTCGGCATAACCCCTACTATCCCCTTCCATACTCTGTTGGCAATTCTTTTTGCCTTCATCCTTCGGGGCAGTAAAATCACCGCCCTGCTTGTCACAGTTATGGTCAGCAATCCCATTACCTTCTTCCTGCAGTATTATTTCTCCTGGAAGATAGGCAACTGGTTTACACCGGGGGAACATTCCTGGGAAGAGGTTTCCAGCCTGCTGGAGGCGATTATCAATGGCGGAAACTTTAGGGAAACACTTGCTGCCTTAGCTGAAATAGGCGTAAATTCACTCATGATCTTAATCGGAGGCGGAATAATACTTGCTGTACCTTTTACCATCGCCTTCTATTTCATATCCTACCTGCTGTTCAGATCTATTCAGAAAAGGCGTCTTGAAAAGAAGGTACTCAGTTAATCACCCTTGCGGATTTACTTATGCTGCCAGATAAAAGAATAAAAGATATCCTCAAACAACAGAAACTCGCCCCGAAAAAGCGGTTCGGACAGAATTTTCTGGTAAACAAAAATATATCAGAAAAAATTGTTGGACTGGCCGGGATTCATCCTGATGATACCATCATTGAACTGGGTGTTGGTTTTGGGGCACTCACCATCCACCTGGCGAAAATCTGCAAAAAAGTAATCGGCCTTGAGATAGATTCCGGCATTATCCGCTACCATGAAAAAGAAGGCACCCTGCCTGATAATGTGACCCTTTTACACCAGGACATTCTGCAGACTGATTTCAGCAAACTGGCCAGCGAGGTTGGAGGCCGCATTAAGATCATAGCCAACCTGCCCTATTCCATATCCAACCCGCTCCTTTTCAAGTTGACCCTGCACAGGGATGAAATGGAATGGGCAGTGCTGATGCTGCAAAAAGAAGTAGCCCAGAGACTGTCAGCAAACATAGGCACAAAGGATTACGGTATTCTGACAATTCGCATGGCAGCCTGCGCTTCTGTTCAAAAACTGCTTGATCTCGGACCCCAGCATTTTCATCCACGACCCAAGGTGGATTCCCAGGTGGTGAGGATAACCTTTTATCCGAAACCAAAACGTGCTGAATCCCTGCCCGACTTTGATTATACCCTCTTCAAGATAATAGTTGATGCGGCCTTTCAGCAGAGAAGGAAAACCCTGGTCAACGCACTTTCATCCTCCAGCCTGCTCGGCATTGATAAAAAAAGTATTGAAGCCGCCCTTGTGCAGATGAAACTTGACAGCAGGATACGCGGGGAAACATTTCATGTAGAAGACTTTGTAACTTTGACAAATATTCTGCAGCAGTCTTCACAGATATAAGATGAGATTGAACGGTTTCAATAATTCCAACATATCGGGAACCAACCACAATGAAAAATTTCGTCTTTCATAATCCCACCAAAATCCTTTTCGGCAAAGACACTATCCCCTCCATCGGCAGTGAGACCGCTGCCTTTGGCAAAAAAGCACTCATGGTTTATGGCCAGGGCAGCATCAAGGAAAACGGCATTTACGAACAGGTGACAAAATCGCTCCAGGATGCAGGTGTGACCATAGTTGAACATGGCGGTGTCAAGTCAAACCCGGTCTTAAGCCATGTACACCAGGGGATCCAACTCGCCAAAGAACATAAAGTCGATGCAATTGTTGCCGTTGGGGGCGGCTCAGTTATAGACAGCGCCAAGGCTATCTCGGCAGGTGCTCTTGTGGAGCATGATGTCTGGAAATTCTTTATCGGCAAAAAGAGCATCAAGGATGCCCTGCCCCTGACCTGCGTACTGACGCTGGCCGCTTCAGGATCAGAGATGAACTCCGGCATGGTGATCACCAACGAGGAGACAGAACAGAAATTCGGCTTTGCCAACAAGCACCTCTTTCCAAAGGTTTCTATTCTCGATCCCAGGGCAACGTTCACGGTCTCACCACAATACACGGCGTATGGCTCGGTGGATGCCATCGCCCATGTGCTGGAATATTATTTTACCAACCAGGAACCCTACACACCTGTCCAGGACCACTTCATGGAAGGCCTGGTCATCAGTTGCATGGACAGCTGTAACCGTGTCCTGAAAAACCTGGAAGATTACGATGCAAGGGCTGACCTCATGTGGGGTGCAACCCTGGCCTTAAACGGCATGACAGGAGCAGGATTGGGCAAGGTAGGCTTTCCCATGCACCTGATTGAGCACTCCTTAAGCGCCCTGTACAATGTTGCCCACGGTGCCGGCCTTTCAGTGGTCATCCCTGGCTGGATGATTTACCAGGCACAAAGAACACCTGAAAAGTTCGCCCAGTTCGGAGAACGTGTTTTTGGCAAAACTTCCGGTCCCATGGAAAAGAAAGCTGCCGAAGGCATCCAGGCCCTGCTCTCCTGGTTTGTAAAGGTGAAAACCCCAACCAGCCTCCCTGCCCTGCATATACCACTGAAGGATATACCCAGGATAGCAGAAAATGCGGTAGGGCTGGCAAAGGTCTGGCGTATGCCAGAGTATACGAAAGAGAAAATAGAAGATATTTTGAAGCTATGCGTGTAGGGGTTCGGTAAGAAAATTAGCGTTCTCGTCCTTATAGATCGGCAATTTTATTTTAAAAGTTGCGCCATTTTTTCCCTCTGACGCGAATGAAATAGTGCCTTGATGCTCAAGAATAATTCCATGCACGATGGAGAGTCCAATACCTGTTCCCTTGCCTGCCTCCTTGGTCGTAAAAAAGGGTTCAAAAATCTTCTCCTGAAGCTCTGCATCAATACCTTCGCCCGTGTCTGAAAAATTGATCAAAGCATAACCGTTTTTACTTTCAGCTGACATAGTTATCTCACCCTTTCCCTGTTCTTTCAATGCGTCCATAGAATTTTGGATGAGGTTGAGAAAAACCTGCTCAAGTTTAATATGGTTCCCATGTAACATCGGGAAACTATCACTGATATTAATATCCATTGAAATATTGTTGATCCTTAATCTTTCTTTCATAAGAATCAAAGTATCATTAAGAACAGCAGACAAACTGACAGGACCAAAAGATGTTACATCACTACGGCCGAATGTCCGCAAATGAGAAATAATGTTTGAAATTTTTCCAATCTGGCGCAGTGACTCCTGAAAGTCTTCTGTTAGTTCCTCAGTGTCCAGTTTCTCCTTTAAAAGATCTTGAAGGGTGGATTGCAGAATTATCTTTATATAGGAAAGTGGCTGGTTAATTTCATGTGCTACCCCAGTGGCTATTTCTCCAAGAGAAGCGAGTTTGTCCTGCGCAAGAGCCCTCATCGCCATTTCTTGACGTTTTGCTTCCTCTTCATACCTTCTCGTAATATCTCGTGCAACACCGATCCTGCCGATTGGTTGACCCGTATTATCAGTTAGGGCGGTCACATTTAATTCTATGGGAACTTGCCTGTCATCTTTGGTCAGGATTTTAATCTCATAGGTTGAAGTGCCCACGGACTCAAGACCAGCAGCGAACCTCTGCATAACTGTTTCTTTATATGAAGGATCAACAATTTCAATAAAGTGCCGACCAAGTAATTCCTTATCTTTAAACCCGGTAATCACTTCAACCACGGGACTTACATAGCTAAAGATGCCTTCCATATCTATCGTGTAAACAATATCCCTGACAGTCTCAACAAGTGTCCGGTGTTTCTTTTCACTTTCCAACAATTTCCGAAATGCCCTGGCATGAGCAATGCTTATAGCCGTCTGGGATGCAACTGCCATAAGAAGGTTTATATCACCTTCCCTGAATTCCCTGTGCGACTTCAGGCTGTCAACAGCCATGACACCAAAGGATTCACCTTCATGCACAATGGGGACGCAGATCATGGATAGTGTTTTTAATTTTTTGAATATATTTAGATTTTCTGTGTCAAGCAAATGGTCAATTTTATTTATGTCCTCAATCAAAGCCGGTTCCTGCTTTACAAAAACTTTATGGAAAACATCTTCCGTAACCGGGTTGTCTAAACGTAATTGAGCATTTTCAATTATTTCTATTTCATCA
>JAAXQI010000050.1 GCA_012974315.1 Desulfobacterales bacterium
ATTACAGACAGAAGATTATAGATTGATGAATTTTAATTAAATTTCTACCACAAATTTTCAATTTTCAATTTTTCAAATCTTCAATAATTAAAAGCTGAAAGCTTTAAATACATGAGCGAATACATTGAAAACGATGAAAACGGAGTCTCTGTCGGGCTTGTAGAAAAGGAATATTTCACTTTTTCAGAGCCCCCTGACTCAATGGTCCTGGAAAGCAATGCCCGTCTAGGCCCAATTACCATTGCTTATGAGACGCTTGGCACACTCAATGAGGACAAGAGTAATGTCATCCTCGTTCTCCATGCCCTTTCCGGTGATTCACATGTGGCCGGATATTACAGCCAGGAGGACCAGAAACCCGGCTGGTGGGAAATCATGGTTGGTCCGGGTAAGGGCATTGACACAGACAAATATTTTATCATCTGTCCCAATATCATCGGCAGTTGCATGGGCTCAACCGGTCCATCCTCCATCAATCCGGCTACCGGGAATCCCTATGGTTTTGATTTCCCTGTTGTAACCATAGGAGATATGGTAAAGGCCCAGAAAGCATTACTGGACCATCTTGGCATCGAAAAAATTCTGACAGTGATCGGCGGCTCAATCGGTGGGATGCAGGTGCTTGAGTGGACAGTACGCTATCCCCATATGGTTTTTTCTGCCATTCCACTCGCCACAACAACCAGGCATTCTGCACTGGCCATAGCTTTTAACGAGGTCGCCCGCCAGGCCATCATGGCTGACCCCAACTGGAACATGGGGAAATATTACGGCTCTGCCAAACCTAATCTGGGCCTTGCCCTGGCCAGAATGGTCGGGCATGTCACCTATCTCTCTGATGAAGCAATGCGCCGTAAATTCGGTAGACGGTTGCAGAACAAAGGCGATTTCTCCTTTAATTTTGATGCTGACTTCCAGGTTGAGAGCTACCTGCGCTACCAGGGCCAGAAATTTGTTGACCGTTTTGATGCCAATTCATTTTTATATATCACCAAGGCGGCAGACTATTTTGATCTTCGAAGACAACATGGCGATGGTTCTGAGACTGAAGCATTTGCCAGGACAAATGCCAAATTCCTGGTCATCTCCTTCACCTCGGACTGGTTATATCCAACGTATCAGTCCAGGGCCATGGTCAAGTCTATGAAAAAGAATAACATTGATGTAAGTTTCTGTGAAATTGAGGCCGAATGGGGACATGACGCCTTTCTGCTCCCAAATGAACGTTTATCAGCTTTGATCAAAGGCTTTCTGGACCACAACTTTGCCGAGGTGCAGAAAAAATAATTTATTAGTATTTTAAGTAGTTAATATTAAATGACTCAAAAAACTGACATAACACCGTTGGAACTCAAACGTTTTGATCTCCAGATTATCGCATCCTGGATAAAACCGGGCTCACGGGTTTTAGATCTCGGTTGTGGTGAAGGAGACCTGCTCCTTTACTTAAAACAGAATAAAGGAGTCAATTGCATAGGCATCGAAAACCGTGAATCCAAGGTCGCCTTGTGCATCGCAAAAGGTTTATCCGTGCTGCAGGGAGACATCATTGAAGAGGTGCTTGATTACCAGGAAGACACCTTTGATTATGTCATTCTAAGCCAGACGCTGCAGCAGGTATTTTACCCGGAAAAACTCATCAAATCACTTCTTGTCATAGGCAAAAAGGTAATTGTCAGTTTCCCGAACTTCAGCCACTGGTCCATCAGAATGCAGGTTTTGATGACAGGGATGGCCCCAAAAAACGAGCAATTACCGTATGAATGGTATAATACTCCGAACATCCGGGTCATTACCTTAAAAGACTTCAGGAAGTTCACTCGGGACCAGGGCTGTACAGTCCTTAAAGAGGTGGCAATCAATACCAACCACCACGACACCCAGGGACATATTGTAAGTTTTCTGCAGGACTGGCGTGCCATTTATGGAATTTTCCTCATCGGTAAAGGGGACAAAAAATGAAAAAGAAAAAAAACACTGAATTTCTCGATTCATATCACCAGTGCGATACAGCTATTGAGCCGGCAATTGCGCTGTATGACAAAGTACCTGCCGTGGTAAAAAAATTAATAAAACTGCTGGATGATAAAAACTCGTTCAGTCATGTCGAACCTATCCCGATTCCATCTAATGATTCGGTTGTGCAGCTTATTCATCAGGCCAGGCGCATCCTTTTTCCCGGCTATTTTACCCAGACGACCCTGGCACCAGCCAACCTTGAATATTACCTGGGCCAGGAAACCACCAGTTTTCTTGAAAACCTTTCACGCCAGATAGTCTCAGCATTCCAGCATGATTGCTTCCGGCACGACCTGCCTTGCACCCAATGTTCAGACCAGGGTCGTGCCATTGCCTTAAAAATTGTTCAGGAACTGCCGGTAATCAAAAAACTTCTGGATACAGACATCAGGGCATCCTTTGAAGGCGATCCTGCAGCCAAAGGATATGATGAGATCATTTTTAGTTATCCGGGACTCCTGGCCATCTCCATTTACAGGCTGGCCAACCTTCTGCATAAATATAAGGTGCCGGTTATACCCCGCATCATGACAGAACATGCCCACAGCCTCTCCGGCATTGATATCCATCCGGGAGCAACAATTGGCGAAAGTTTTTTCATCGACCACGGTACCGGTGTAGTCATAGGGGAAACGACCGAAATCGGCAATGGTGTCAGGCTTTACCAGGGTGTCACACTGGGTGCATTATCCCTTCCAAAAGATGCCGGAGATCAATTTAGATACAAAAAAAGACATCCAACTATTGAAGATGATGTAATAATATATTCTAATACAACAATTTTGGGAGGAGAGACCGTCATTGGAGCACGGTCAGTTGTTGGCGGCAACATATGGATAACAGAGAGTGTACCGCCTGACACAAAAGTCCTTCTCAAACGCCCGGAACTCATTTATGCTGGCAACGGCAGAAAAAAAATGAAGAAAAAGGGGAAATAAATATGACCAGAATCAATGCCGATATTTCAGGGGTTGTTGGAAAAACTCCACTTGTTCGACTGAACAGGATATCCAAAGGACTACATGCTACAATCCTGGCAAAGCTTGAGTTTCAAAATCCCTTAGGCAGTGTCAAGGACCGCATTGGTGTCTCCATGATAGAAGCGGCGGAGAACCAGGGCCTTATTGATCCCTATACCACCATTGTCGAACCAACCAGTGGCAACACTGGCATTGCCCTTGCCTTTGTTTGCGCTGCCAAAAAATACCGTCTAATCCTTACTATGCCTGAAACCATGAGCGTCGAGCGCAGAGCCCTGCTTCGACATCTTGGAGCAGAACTTTTTCTGACTCCCGGAAAAGAAGGCATGAAAGGCGCCATAGAAAAGGCACAGGACATCCTGGCCCACAACCCCAAGGCTTATATGCCAAATCAGTTTGCCAATCCGGCAAATCCTGAAGTTCACCGTAAAACAACTGCTGAGGAGATTTGGAGCGATACTAACGGCCAGGTTGATTTTTTTATTTCAGGGGTTGGTACCGGCGGTACTATTACCGGCGTTGCTGAGGTCATCAAGTCACGCAAGCCTTCGTTCAAGGCAGTAGCTGTAGAACCTGCAGATTCACCAATCCTTTCCGGCGGTAAACCGGGTCCCCATAAAATCCAGGGTATCGGTGCCGGATTTGTCCCCGATGTACTGAATATGAAAATCGTCGACGAAATTGTCACAGTTACAAACGAGAATGCCTTTGAGACAGCCCGACAGGTTGCCAAGTTAGAAGGAATTCTCTGTGGAATATCATCAGGTGCAGCAGTTTGGGCAGCAATGCAGATAGCAGCGCGTTCGGAAAACGAAGGCAAACAGATTGTAGTGATACTGCCTTCGACTGGGGAGCGTTATCTGTCAACAGATCTATTCATCAAAGAGGAGATGAGAACAATGGCAACGGCAAAAAAACCGGCGGCTAAAAAGGCAGCACCAAAGAAAGCAGTAGCTAAGAAGGCAGCACCCAAAAAAGCAGCAGCTAAAAAGGCAGCACCAAAGAAAGCAGTAGCTAAGAAGGCAGCTCCGAAAAAAGCAGCAGCTAAGAAGAAAAAATAATTCTCTGACTCTGCCTCACTTCTCTGTGAGCAGGACAGTTGCTTTATCTTTCATCAGATGTGTGAATTCTCCACATTCTGTAAAAGAATTTGTGTTTCTAAAATACAAATTCAATTGTCAAACTGTTTCACCAGAAAAAGCCGGCTCAAGTGAGCCGGCTTTTTCTGGTTACCATTCCCCAATATACACAAGCTATTTGATAGACGGCCCAACTGGCTGTAAAACAATACTACTCCGGTTTTGACTTCATCCCTTTTAATAGTTAGCGGCTGATGGTTTTTGCCGCCGTACTTGCCAAGCATTATACCGGGCCGCACAATTCCTTTCGCACCTGGAGCAACCTCTTCGCTCAATTTTGCCACCAGTTAATATGTGCCTTCTTCCTGAAACGTGCACAGTATAAGAGCCGTCTGCTTTGCTCGGTCCGCCGGAAAACAGGGGAGGCCCCAGCCTGTCAGGTTCACTATAGAGCAGAATATAGGCGTTTGGCACCGGTTTTCCTTCTCTGTCTGTCAATGTTCCATAAATTGAAGCAATTGCAACAGCATTTGGATAGTCAGTAATTCCTTGGGTTGTATATCGGTATCCCTCCAGTCTGATCCTGTCTTGAATTGTTGGACAGGTTTTAATTTTGATGGCTCAAGAATTAAGTGATTGATAATTGCAATTGAGAATAGCTGGGATTATGATACGGATCAAATTGAATGTAATGAAAACATAATTAGTCCGCAGGATATAAAAACAGCTTGAAGTGAAATGAAAATTGCATTGGTACAGATAAACCCGATCATCGGGGATTTTTCCTATAATAGTGGAAAAATTATTTCCTGGGCAAACAAAGCCAGGGAAAAGGGGTGTGATCTTGCTGTTTTCTCTGAGTTAGCACTGTGCGGTTATCCTCCGCAGGATCTTCTGGAGCGGCAATCATTTCTTGCTGATCATGACAAGGCTCTGCAGGACCTTATCAACGGGATTTCCGGGATTGGGATTATCTGTGGTCATCTGGAAAAACATACTGGTGACAATGGAAACCCCCTGCACAACAGTGCCAGTGTTATAGAAGATGGGCGGATAGTATTTACTGCCCAGAAAAGGCTTTTACCTACCTATGACGTATTTGATGAGGCTCGGTACTTTGAACCTGGCAGTCATAGCCAAACATACCAGTATAAAGGGTTAAATCTGGGGATTACTGTGTGTGAGGATATCTGGAACGATAAAGGATCTTTTCCTCAAAAACTTTATGCAACTGATCCAATCAGCGATCTTGTCTCCGATCTGCAGGCCAAAGGCGGCAAACTTGATCTGCTGGTTAATATTTCAGCTTCTCCCTTTCATGTTGGAAAGGAAAATATCAAGCAGGAAATCTTCACAAAAGTATGTCGTAACAATAATGTTCCGCTGATTTATGTGAATCAGGTGGGGGGGCAGGATTCATTACTGTTTGATGGCTTGAGCATGGCCATGGACAACCGCGGTAACATCATAGCAAGAGCTGAAAAGTTCAAAGAAGATATGATTATTCTGGATACAGATACCTGGCAGGGGGAAGTACACGGGCAGCAAATCCAGGAAGTGCTTGATGCAGGGGCAACGTATGGAGAACCTGTTAGTGTTTTGCAGGAAACCGCAGCAGTCTATGATGCATTGGTCATGGGGGTTCGTGATTATGCCCGGAAATGTGGTTTTTCAAAAGGGGTTTTAGGCCTTTCCGGTGGTATTGATTCGGCTGTAACCTGTGCTATTGCCTGTGAGGCCCTTGGGGAAGAAAATATCCTGGGGGTGGCGATGCCTTCTCCCTATACCTCTGATCAAAGTATTGAAGATGCAAAAGAGCTGGCAGAAAATCTCTGTTGCCCATTTGAAATTATCGCAATCTCATCAGTATTTGCTGCTTTTAAAGAAAGCCTGGGAAATGTTTTTGCTGCATTTGAAAATAATGCGTCCCGGAAAATTGATATAACAGAACAGAATCTCCAGGCACGCATCCGGGGCAATCTTCTTATGGCTCTTTCAAATAAAGAAGGATCCCTTCTGCTGTCAACCGGCAACAAGTCGGAAATGGCTGTGGGATACTGCACCCTGTACGGAGACATGAGTGGGGGACTGGCTATAATATCCGACGTGCCCAAGCTTATGGTATATCAACTGGCCCAGTATATAAATCGCAATAAGGAGATAATTCCAAAAAACATTATTGAAAGACCTCCTTCAGCAGAACTGGCACCTAACCAGTTGGACCAGGATGACCTGCCCTCCTATGATATCCTGGATGCAATATTAAAGGCATATCTTGAGCAGAACCTGAGCGTTGGAGAGATAGCTGCATTGGGTTTTGATAGGCAAGTAGTGCAGGATGTTGTAAGACGCATAAGGATTAATGAATATAAACGTAAGCAGGCGCCACTCGGGCTAAAGGTCAGTTCCAAGGCCTTTGGCTATGGCCGTCGTTATCCCACAGCCCAGAATTACAGGGATGAAGGTGCTTGATGTAAGGGGTTTTAAAATGTTGATAATACCGACAAAGACAACAACATCTGCAGGGCAGGAACTTATCCAGAAGCTGCTTAACAGGTTTCAGGAAGCTGATACCGGCTGCAGAAAGGGTGTAACTGAGATCCTTGCAGCAGTCAGGGAAAAGGGAGATGAGGCTTTGCTGGGTTATATCCGCAAGTTTGATGCCCCGAATTTCCAGATAAGCCAGCTAAAGGTGACCCAGGATGAATTTGACAGAGCCCATACCCTGGTTGATTCCTCATTTAAGGAAACATTGTCACTGGCTATTGAGCGGGTGCAGTTTTTTCATGAGCAGGAGCTGGTGAAATCCTGGACCATGACCCGTGATGACGGGGTGATCACCGGACGTCTGGTAAGGCCGGTGGCAGCAGCAGGACTCTATGTTCCTGGGGGGCAGGGAGGGCAGACTCCACTTGTTTCTTCCGTATTGATGAATGGCATTCCTGCTGGAATTGCCGGGGTGAAGAAGCGGGTTATGGTGACTCCTCCCAATGAAAAAGGAGAAGTGCATCCTGCCCTGTTGGTTGCGGCCAGCGAAATAGGCATTGATGAAATTTACAAGGTAGGGAGTGCCTGGGCCATTGCAGCACTTGCATATGGCACCCGGTCCATTCCAAGGGTCGATGTGATAGTCGGTCCAGGCAATCAGTATGTTGCCGAAGCAAAACAACAGGTTACAGGTATTGTAGGCATAGATATGATTGCAGGGCCAAGTGAGGTGTTGATCATAGCAGATCATTCAGCCCGTCCGTCATATATTGCTGCTGATATGTTGGCCCAGGCAGAACATGATCCCCAGGCATTGTCTATGCTTGTCACCACAAGCCGTGAAATTGGTGAACAGGTCGTCCGGGAGCTTGAACGCCAGCTGCAGGAATTGAATCGCCATGAAATTGCCACAAAAGCTCTAAAAAATCGGGGAGTTATTTTAGTGGTTGAAGATATTGAAGAGGCAATTGGACTTGCCAATGACATTGCTGCCGAACATCTGGAGTTGATGATAGAGAAACCTGATACATGGCTTAATGCTATCCAGCATGCCGGGGCCATATTTTTGGGCGATTACTCACCGGAAGCAGCCGGCGACTATCTGGCAGGGCCAAATCATGTCCTGCCAACCATGGGGACGGCCCGGTTTTCTTCGGCCCTTGGTGTAGAGACCTTTTTAAAGAAAAGCTCCATTATTTCCTATAGTCGGGCTGCGCTGCTGGAAGATGGCCCCCATATCATGGCGTTGGCGAA
>JAAXQI010000167.1 GCA_012974315.1 Desulfobacterales bacterium
ATCATATATATGCCTGCGCTTATTTTTTTCGCAATCCTTAATCTCCGGCAAAAATCCTCATTTCTGGACAGAAACTAGTTATCGATCTATTTTGTTACCTACAGTTTAAAACGATGTCGATCATATTCGTACCATGTTGCTGATTAAATGAATCCCCTCACTCCTCACCCCTTACACGTTCCACAATCTTATCAATAACTATCCTGAGTTCCTGAAATTTGAGTAGATAGAGTGCAACTCCATATAAGGCTGCTCCGGAGATGATAAAAAAGAACAGTCCGGCCAGTTCGTTGAAGAATCTCTTTTGCATCCAATTAAAAAGAAGATCTCCTGACCAGTGGAGATATAGACCCATTAAAAAAGCGGCAAAAAACACTTTTCCAAGTCCGGTGAGAAGGTAGGAAAGAGAGAAGCCTTTAAGTTTCCAGTAGAGGATGATACCAAGAAAAAGGAAATTAACTGTCATGGCGCCTGAGACCGATAGCGCCATGGCTTTATGCTGAAACGTTGCGATGCTCAGAAGAACAATGCAAATGTTGGTGCCTACAGCCAGAAAGCTGCCAACAACAGGATAGCGTGTGTCATCCAGGGCATAAAAGACTGGCACCATCACTTTGACTGATGCATAGGCAAAGAGTCCCAGGGCATAAAATTGCAGTGCTTCAGCCGTTTTATAGGTATCGATTGCAGAAAAGTTGCCGTGCTCAAATATAATTCTGATAATGGGGGCCGCGAGCAGAACCAGGCCAACTGTTGCCGGAATGGTGAGTGAGAATGCCATAGTGAGTGAGGAGGTGAATGTCTCCTTGAGGCGGGCAAAGTCTTTCGTGGCAGCCTGGCGGGCCAGGAGGGGCAGGGCGGCAATTGAAATGGCTACTCCGAATACACCCACCGGAAACTGGAAAAAACGGAAGGCATAGTTCAACCAGGAGAGACTTCCTTCTTCCAGGGATGATGCAAAATAAGTATTGATAAAAACGTTTATCTGCAGTGCGGCAAGACCGAATACTGCAGGCGCCATAAGTTTTAAGATGCGATGCAGGCCGGGATCCCTGAGATTCAGTTGTGGCTTGAATTGAAAACCAGCGCGGAAAAGGGATGGAAGCTGTCCACCAAGTTGGAGCATACCACCTATCAGGGTACCGATGGCCATGCCGACAATGGAAGGCTGGCCAGGTTCTCCCAACAAAAAGGCAAGACTCACCCCGCCAACGATAGAACCAATATTGAAGAAACTTGAAGCAAGGGCAGGAATAAAAAAACGGCCCTTGGTGTTAAGGATTCCCATGACCACAGAAGAAAGAGAGATGAAGATGAGAAATGGAAACATGATCATGGTGAGAAGCTGGGTTAATGCTACCTTGTCAGGAATTTTTTCAAAATCAGCATCAACCAGGGCCAAAACGATCTGGTCGGCAAAGAGTATGCCGAGCAGGGTGATAATGCTTAAGAGGATAGATATAAAAACAAGAACATTGCCAGCCAGTTTCCAGGTGGCTTCCCGGCCGCGTGTTTCATCGTAATCTGAGAAGACTGTTACAAAGGCGGCGCTCAACGCGCCCTCGCCGAACAGGTCCCGCAGCAGGTTTGGAATTCTGAAAGCTACAACAAAAGAATCAAAGGCAAACCCGGCGCCAAACATGATGGCAAAAGCCTGTTCCCTGACGAGGCCGAGTACTCTGCTGCACATAACTGCAATACTCACCTTTGAGGCTGAGCTGGCAATTCTGCCTGTGTCTTCTGCTGGTCGCTGCATATGGTGCTTTTCAGATTATTAATCAGGGTTCATTTATAATTAAAAAATGTAATTTTTTTGCTACTCTAGCAGGCTAAGAAAAAGAAGACAATGTTCTTGCTTGACTTTGAAGTTGCCTTATGAATACTATGGATTGCTTCGTATTTCATATTTGTAATTTTAGTGTAAATTTAATGGCCCCAAATAAATGTTTTGGAAAGAATAAATCGTTGGGATTGCATTGTAAACAATGATTCCCAGGTGCACTTTGTTTGAGATTTAAATTGGAGGGTTAGATGACGGACGTTAAGCTGGTAAGGAATGTGGCGATTTTAGGACATGGCAGTTGTGGCAAAACCACCCTGGTTGAGGCCATGCTTTTTAGTGCAGGTAAAATAAATCGCCTGGGTAAGGTAGATGATGGTTCTTCCACCATGGATTATGAGCCGGAAGAGATTAAGCGTAATATCACTATCAATGCATCATTCAACCATTATACCTGGAAAAAGCATGAAGTTTTTCTGACCGATACCCCTGGAGATGAGAACTTCATCAATGAGACCAAGTTCGTAGCCAAGGTTGCAGATTGTGCATTGTTCTGTATTGGTGCTGCAACCAGCGTAAAAAACCAGACAACAAAATTTACTGATTTTATTGAAGAACGGAGGATTCCTACAATTATATGTGTTACACGAATGGATCGTGAGCGTGCTAATTTTGCGAGTGTTATTCTGGGAATTAAAGAGAATCTTCCCTTAAATCCGGCAATAACCTATGTGCCAATCGGGTCGGAAGATAGTTTCAAGGGCATTGTTAGTGTTATAAACCAGAAAGCTTACATGTTTGATGATAAGGGCAAAGCCAAGGAAGCCGATATCCCGGAGAATATGGTAGATGAAATTGCAGCTTACCGGGAAGCCCTGAT
Source organism: Desulfobacterales bacterium (assembly GCA_012974315.1). Classification (GTDB taxonomy): domain Bacteria; phylum Desulfobacterota; class Desulfobulbia; order Desulfobulbales; family BM004; genus BM004. The sequence goes on from JAAXQI010000167.1 coordinate 2,661, forward strand.
GGAGCAGGTTGCGGAAACCGAAGATGATCTGATTGAAAAATTTCTGGAAGAAGGTGAATTGACCGATGAAGAGCTGGTTAATGGTCTGAAAGCAGCGGTGCGGACCGGAGTGATCAACCCGGTGAGTGTAACAGCTGCTTTAAAGAATCAAGGTGCTGATCTTCTGCTTGATATGATCAATGATCTGCTTCCCTCTCCGGATGGGTGCGCTTCCCAGATTGGAACGGATCCGAAGAGCAAGGATATTACAGAAAGAGAACCAAAACCGGATGCGCCTTTTTCAGCCCAGGTGTTTAAAACCATGGCAGATCCATTTGCAGGAAGGTTGACCCTCTTTAAAGTTTTTTCCGGTACGTTGTCCGGAGATACTTTTTATAATTCAACCAAGGATGTCAGTGAACGATTCGGTCAGATATTCATAATGGAAGGGAAGAACCAGAAACCTGTTGACTCCGTTGGCCCGGGAACGATAGCTGCTGTTGCCAAGCTCAAAGAGACGGTTACCGGAGATACCCTCTGCGCTGAAGTTCCCCCTATAGTTTATGAACCCCTTATTCCTATTCCACCGGTTATTTCCTATGCCGTGACTGGTAAGAAAGGAGACGAGGAGAAGTTATTCGCTTCCATAACTAAGATGCTGGACGAAGATCTGACCATGCAGCTTACAAGGGAACTTCAGACAAAGGAAATACTCCTTTCCGGAGTCGGGCAGGTTCATCTGGAAGTAATCGGTGAAAGAATCAAGCGAAAGTTCGGCGTGGAAATGGAATTGCATACACCGAAGATCCCGTATCTGGAAACTCTGAAAGGCAAGGCTCGTGTCCAGGGCAAGCACAAAAAACAGAGCGGTGGCCGGGGGCAGTTTGCCGATACATGGGTAGAGATAGAATCAATGCCAAGAGGCGGTGGCTATGAATTCGTCAATAAGATTGTCGGTGGCGCTATCCCCAAGACATATATTCCTGCGGTTGATAGAGGTATCCAGGAGGCCATGGAGAAGGGCATTCTTGCCGGGTATCCTGTGGTTGACGTGAAAGCGCAGCTTGTAGACGGATCATTTCATGCTGTTGACTCTTCGGAACTTGCTTTTAAGATTGCCGGTTCCCTTGCTTTCAAGAAAGCGGCACAGGAAGCAAGCCCAGCACTTCTTGAACCGATCATGAATATTTCTATCCGGGTTCCTGAAGATTGTGTCGGTGATGTCATGGGTGATTTGAATTCACGCCGTGGCAGGGTTATGGGAATGGATTCAGAGGCGAAAAATGAAGTGATAAATGCCCAGGTGCCCATGGCTGAAATACAGAAATATTCTCAGGATCTCACCTCTTTTACAGGCGGCAGGGGGTCTTTTACTGTGGGCTTCTCACATTACGAGGAAGTGCCTGCCCAGCTTGCTGAAAAGATTGTTGAGGCATCCAGGAGTGGGGAGTAACATCACAGCGGCTGTCCCTGAAGAGCAGGAGCGCCATTTTTAGAAGTTGGCAACAGTAAACACAATATACAATAAAAAAACCTCGCCTGAGAATGTAACTCAGGCGAGGTTTTTTGTTTTCAGCTTATTTATTTAAACTAGGCGCAGTCTATTTCAATCTGGGGTGCGTCCGGTATATCCGGCCGGGCTGTAATTTCACCCAGGTGGTAAGGTGTCTCGCCTAAAGCGGTAAGCTGCTGCATGACATCTTCCAGGAGAGCCTCGTCTACTATCGCCACCATGCCTATGCCCATATTAAAGGTTCGGCACATTTCTTTTGCAGAGACATTTCCCTTAGTTTGCAAAAAATCAAAAATCGGCGGGATTTTCCAACTGTCATAGTGGATTATAGCCCTGCTTCCCTGGGGCAGGACTCGTGGAATGTTGTCAATAAATCCACCACCGGTGATATGCACCAGACCGCTAATTTTGAAATTCTTGTTCAGATTCAGGATTGATTCGCTATAGATGCGGGTGGGTTTTATAAGTTCTTCACCCAGGGTGCATCCCAACTCCTCAATATAATCATCGACAGAAAGGCCTAACTCCTCAAAACATATTTTTCTTACCAGTGAGTAACCATTGCTGTGCAACCCTGAAGAGGCGATGCCAATGATCTGGTCACCGACTTTTATATCAGAACCATCGATGATCTTATCCCGTTCTGCAATACCCACGACAAAACCTGCCATGTCATAATCACCTGTTGAGTAAAGGCCGGGCATTTCTGCTGTTTCACCACCGATAAGAGAGCATTTGGCGATTTTACATCCTTCTGCAATTCCTTTTATAATATCACTGGCCTTGTCAACATCAAGTTTATCGACAGCAAGATAATCAAGAAAAAAAAGAGGTTTGGCAGCTCCTACAGCAATATCATTAACGCACATAGCCACCAGGTCTATTCCTATAGTGTCATGCTTGTTGCAGAGCTTGGCGATGGCGAGTTTGGTGCCAACTCCATCTGTAGAGGAGACAAGAACTGGATCCTCAAACTGGTCGGCGCCGATAGCGAAAAGACCGCTGAACCCCCCTATATCGGTAAGCACCCCCCTGCCAAAGGTGGGCGTGACAATATCTTTTATTCTGGAAACCAGTTCATTGCCTTTGTCAATATCAACTCCGGCTTCGCTATATCTTGATGTTTGTGAGTCACTCATTTTTTGATTTGCTTTATGAAATAATTTTAAAATTGTTAGTAGTGTGATAACAATAAAATGATAATTTTAGAGTTTAAGATATTTTTTCTGAAGAGGGAATACTTATAATTTTTGAGTCCTGAAAAGTCAATCAAAATTGATGATAAGCAGGATGTTCAATGTTACCTGCGAACTATGAAAAGAATTAGTCCAAAGTATGCTTGTTTTTACGTCTCTGTCTACTCTGGAATGATCATTGAAATAGTCCTGTATTCCTGGTAGGATAACCGATCAATGAAACTTCTATTTACTCTTATTGGTCTGATTTTTATTTTAGAAGGGTTACCATATCTCACATTTCCTGAGGCTATGCAGAGATGGTTGCAGCAGCTCATGGAAATGAAGCCTGCACAGTTGAGAATGGTCGGTTTGTGTGCTGTGGGAACAGGTCTGCTTATCTGTTATATAACCTTGCGCACCAGTCTGTTCAATTGATAATTGCAGTAAGTTTTCTTGCATTCTTCATTTTAAATAGTTGTTTTATAGAAGGAGAATAAATGAGCCTGGAAAGAAGCAGTTGGAAATCAAATTTTGGTTTTCTCCTTGCTGCAATAGGTTCAGCAATAGGTCTGGGTAACGTATGGCGCTTTAGTTATATGGCCCATCAATATGGCGGTGGGGCTTTTCTGGTGCCTTATTTTGTTGCGCTTCTTGTTGCCGGTGTTCCCATCATGATCATCGAATATGGCTTGGGCCATCGTGAGAAAGGGTCCTCTCCTTTAAGTTTTGTCAATATAGGTAAAAAATTCGAATCCCTTGGATGGTGGATGCCTGTAGTCGCAATGTTCGGCATAATGCTCTATTATTCAGTGGTAATCGGTTGGTGTATTAATTACTTCTTTTATTCTTTTAACCTTGCCTGGGGTGGTGACCCCCAGGGTTTCTTTTTTAACCAATTCCTTCAATTGTCCGATTCTGCAGCTGATATTGGTGGTATTCGTACCCCAATTGCTGCTGCTACATTATTTGTCTGGATCATGTGCTGGTTTATCTGTTATCGGGATATCCGGCACGGCATAGAAAAGGCGAGTGTCATCTTTATGCCGATTCTTTTCCTGCTGACTATTATCCTGGTTTTTTGGAGTCTTTTTTTGGATGGTGCATCCGATGCAATTTTTAATCATTATTTGCATGCGGACTGGTCCAAGATTAATTTGCTTTCTGCTGACCCTGGAGTGCGAAGTGAGGCCGGTAAGGTCTGGGCCGCTGCATTTGGCCAGATATTTTTCACCCTTTCACTTGGTTTTGGCATAATGATCACCTATGCCAGTTATCTCCCCGAAAAAACAGATATCGGCAAGAACGCTTTTATTACCTGTCTAGTCAATTGTCTCTACTCCTTTGTTGCCGGTTTTGCTGTTTTCGGCATAGTAGGATTCATGGCGCAGAGCCAGGGAGTTCCATTTGAAGATGCGATCAAGGGTGGGCCGCAGCTTGCGTTCGTAGTCTACCCACAGGCAATCTCATTGCTTCCCAGCATGAATGTACTCTTCGGGGTTATCTTCTTCCTCATGCTGGTAATTGCAGGACTGACCTCGGGCATTTCTTTGATAGAGGCTTTTGCGTGCGCTATTACAGATAAATTTGACTGGCCCCGGGGTAAAGTTGTGACTGTGGTCTGCGTTGTAGGTTTTCTCGGTAGTCTTATCTTTACGACCCGGGCAGGATTATACCTTCTTGATATAGCCGACCACTTTATCACCAACTATGGCTTGGTTATAGGTGGTCTTTTGGAATGTCTCATTATCGGCTGGATATTAAAGGCTACAGTGCTGCGAAAACATATCAGCCGTCTGGGTACGATTATACCGCCTTTCTGGGATGTGTTGGTCAAGTTTATCACTCCTGTAATTCTTGTCTACCTGCTGTATCTTTCCCTGGCAGGAGATTTAGCTGAGAATTATGGTGATTATTCAACCAATCAACTCATACTCTATGGGGTGGGTAGTTTGCTCGTCTGTCTTGCTGTGGCACTGGGGTTGACCTTTGCGCCATGGAATCCCGAGAAATTAAAACGGCGACATCGTCCCGAGGATGATGAACTCTTAACATGAAAGCAAAAGGCGTAAGGCACAGGGCGTTTATGCCCTTTAGGGTGCAAGGCTAAAGGTAAAAGGTAAAAGGATTTAATGGTGAGGAGTGAGGCGTGAGGGGAAAAAATTAGATGGCAGTCGAAGTCTCCTTTCAGTCGCTTATCTGGCAGTTATCAGTTTAAGTCTTTGCTGACCGCTGACTATTAATTCTTGCGTCATCATGTTTTTAGCCACTTATAACTTTAGTCACTTATAACTTTAGTCACTTATAACTTTAGTTACTTTAAATCAGGTATTTTCTTTTGACATTATCCCATCTATCAAACTCCACCGATACAACCAACCCTGCTAAGC
>JAAXQI010000044.1 GCA_012974315.1 Desulfobacterales bacterium
ATGATAAGGAGCGTATGCTTCAGCACCTGGGCATGGCAAGGGAAGAGGTGGCTCGTAAATATTGGCGCCAAAATGGCAACACCATTCAAATGAAAATCGTTGCTGGGCATTGCATATTCTATGATAACGGATGTACCATCCATACCGGTAAACCATGGCGTTGCACCCAATGGCCTTTGCACCCAAGCATACTTAACGATCAAGAGAATTTTGAAATTATCAAAGAATCCTGTCCTGGAATTAACAGGGAATTAAGCTACGATGATTTCTGCAAAAAGTTCTCCGAACTCCTTGAACTCGAAAAAAACAACTCATAGGGTGTACTCTTTTGCGCTTGGAATTACTTTTTTTAGGCAAAACGAAGGAAACTTACCTGGCCGCTGGAATTGAAGATTTTTTCAAGCGGCTGTCACACTATCTTAAAGTTGAAATCAAAACAGTTAAAGAAGGCAGGATTAAAAAGGGTGAACCAGAAAATCTTCTGATAGAAAGAGAAAGTGAAACCCTGATGCAAAATGCCCATGGTCCCTATCTTGTTTGCCTGGATAGAACAGGCAAACAAATGGACTCAACTGAACTGGCTGCTCAAATGGAGCGCTGGGAGATGCAGGGCCAAAAAAAAATTACTTTCGTCATAGGAGGCCCCCTGGGTCTATCTGCAACTATTCTAAAAAAAGCCGACCTTGTACTTTCTTTGTCCCCAATGACCTTTACCCACGATATGACCCGACTGCTCCTGCTGGAACAGCTTTACCGGGCCTGCACAATAAAGGCAGGGGAGAAGTACCACAAGTAAAACAACTCCCTCTACGAAATCATTTAAAATAGGAATGATTCATTCCAAGTAAGCATTCATGAGCTGCTGGATATATTCCACCTGGTAAGCACTCTTTCAGGGCACTCTTTTTAGTACCCCCTCGAGGGGTTTATAAACGACCAACGGGAAACTCGAGGAAGAGCAGTTTAGCTATCAGAAAAACGATGGAGACAGATTTGAAATCTGTCTCCAGATGAATATTATTCCTGATCCAAAACCTTAAGTTGTTGGATATATTCCAGGTCCGAGAAAGAGTCTGCCCGGCTATGGTTCTCCATGCCGGACATACGATGATACCCATTCTGAGCATAAACGCTGGAAATGGGATATATACAACTGCTTAAATTAATATTGGGTTGGGGCGACCTTTATATCAACACGGCGATTCATTGCTCTGCCAAATTCTGTGCTGTTGTCAGCTATTGGCATGCTTTCACCATACGGCATTGTTTCTATGCGGGCTGAAGAAACACCGCGCTGCACAATGAGATTTTTGACCGAATCTGCTCTTCGCTGAGAAAGATCCATGTTATAGCTTTCACTTCCGGAACTGTCCGTATGTCCCTCAACCAGGATTACAGTCTTAGGATACTTGACAAGCACATTAGCAATACGATCAATTTCAGAATGAAGGGCCGGGCGGATTGCAGCCGAATCATAATCAAAGGTAACATCCCCTTTCAGACTGATTGCAATCAGATCACCTTCACGGCTGATGGCAGCAGCTTCTGACTCAGCAAGGGCTTCACGCATGTCTCTCTCCTGGTTGTCCATCATCCTGCCAACCCCGGCACCACCTGCGCCGCCAACGGCAGCACCAAGTGCGGCACCAATAAGAGTGGATTTTGTATCTTTGCCAGCTACCTGGCCAATGATGGCACCAGCAACAGCTCCGCCAGCTGCACCATACGCTGCACCCTTACCTGTATTTGTCTGAGGAGGAGCACATGAAACTAAGAAAATTGCGACAGAAGCCAGCAGACAGATTGTTTTACATAAAGTGATCGTTTTCATAAATAACCCCTTTCCTGTTTTGTCAGGATAAACCCTTTATCAAAATACTCTTGATCCAACTTTATTAAGAGACAGGTTAGTCCATAATTAAAATATTCAGACAGATTCGACTGAAACAATTTCAGGAATTTCACTTTTGACGAATTTTTCAATACCGTCCTTCAGTGTTATCTGGGACATGGGACAACCCTTGCACGCACCGGTAAGCTGGACTTTGACAATACCATCTTCAGTTACATCAACAAGGATGACATCGCCTCCATCTTTTTGCAGGGCAGGCCTGATCTTGTCAATGGCTGCTTGCACCTTTTCTCTCATAAACTACACTCCTTAAAACTATTTTAACTGATTATTGATATCCATTTTCAGATTTTATATCCATCATATAGCACAGTCAAGTATCTCATACAATAATGTTCACACTGTATTGTTCCTGTCTCTTATACACATCT
>JAAXQI010000156.1 GCA_012974315.1 Desulfobacterales bacterium
AATTATTATGTCTTTTTCTTTTTATTCCATTTAAGCCTATTGTATGTAGAAGTGAAAAGATATATATACAGCCACCAAAATTACTTGAATTTTAATTTTTCCGGGAATTTTATCCCCGGAAAATCAGTCTACAGGAGTAAATGATGTCAGAAGTAAGATTACGATTCCCACCAAGCCCTACCGGCTATCTTCATATCGGCGGTGCCAGAACCGCTATTTACAATTGGCTTTTTGCCAAAAAACATAACGCAACCCTTATCTTGAGGATTGAGGACACCGATGTTGAGCGTTCCACCAAGGACTCGATTGATGGCATCATCGATGGCCTCAACTGGTTGGGTATCAACTGGGATGAAGGACCATATTTTCAGTCCGACTTTCTTAATGAGCATATTGAGACGGCCCACAAGCTTATAGAATCCGGGCATGCCTATAAATGTTTCTGCACAAAGGAAGCCCTTGATGCTAAAAGAGAAACTGCAGTAGCAGCCAAGATCACCTACCAGTATGACCGGACCTGCCTGAAGCTTTCGCCTGAGGAAAAGGAGGCTAATGAAAAACAGAATATTCCCTATGTCATTCGTTTCAAAGTGCCGGATGGTGATGGATCGGTTGTTTTTGAGGACAAAGTGTACGGACGCATAGAAAGAACCTACATGGACATTGAAGACTTTGTCATTGTACGATCCAACGGCACCCCGCTCTATCTGCTCAGTAACGTGGTTGATGATATCCGCGACCGCATCACCCATATTATCCGCGGTCAGGACGGTCTGGGAAACACCCCCCGGCAGATTCTCATTTACGAAGCACTTGGCGCGCCCGTTCCGGTCTTTTCCCATATGTCCCTTACCCTGGACCCCAAGAAAGCCAAGATTTCCAAAAGATCCCACGGTGAGGTTGTCACCGTCCAGTTTTACAAAGAAAACGGCTTCCTGCCATGGGCACTGGTCAACTTCCTGGTGCTGCTCGGCTGGTCTCCTGCCAGCGACCAGGAATTTTTCTCTCAAGAAGAACTGATTGAAGCCTTCTCGCTGGAAGGCATGAATAAGGCAAACTCAATTTTCAATTACCAGAAAGACCACCCGAAATTTTTCACCGATCCCAAGGCACTCTCCATAAATGCCCATTACCTGCAGACCATGCCAATTGAAGAACTTGCGCCACTGGTAAAAAACGTTCTGCAGAATGAAAAGCTATGGGATAATGCCTATGAAAATGACAAGAAAGACTGGTTTATCAGCACCATTGACCTTATCAGGAGCAGGTTCCATGTGCTCACCGATTTTGCCGGACCTGGCCGCACCTATTTCAGCGATGAATATGAGATGGACCCGAAACCGGTGCAGAAAAACCTCACAAAACATGAGAAGATAGGTGTTTGGTTAGGACTGCTTGCCGAACGTTTTGAGAGCCTCCCTGATTTTAACCAGGAGGAAACTGAACGGGTGGCCAGGGAACTGGCGGATGAACTGGATATCAAACCAGGCATTCTAATCAACGGCACCCGAACTGTTGTGACGGGTCAGGCTGCTGGTGCCGGTTTGTTTGATGTGCTCCTGGCAATCGGCAGGGACCGGGTGATTGCCAGGTTAAAGAAATTCAGTGCGCAGGGTTGAATCTGATTAAAATGGCTTTTTAACAAAAAACCAATGAGCAATATCCATTGCTCCAGCACATAACAATGGTTACAGTATTTTTTACCAACAGGGAATTTACCGAAATAAAGGAATTGTTCTATGATGTGGGTTTTGATAATTATTATAGCTGTTGCTGCTATTTACGGTTTTGCTGCAATTAACATGCATATGGCCGCCCGTAACCTTGTGGGCTGAAGCAGCAACTCATGCACCCGGTCGGGTGGCTTCTTCTCTTTTTTAAGACTGAAGAGCAAAAATGGACCAGCCAAAAGTGACTGATTTTTTTGTGTGTGTCTGTCGGCAGCTGTCCTAAAGCAACTCCAAATCGTTTAAAATACTTTCCGCCTCTTTTCTGAAATCTTCCCGCACCATCAACCTTGCTCCCAAAGGAACCGGCGCAAGCCGATGGGAATGTTCTCCGTCAAAGTAGTATTCAACTTCAGTCTTATCGAGACTTGCCTTGATAACGGCAATGTTCCCTTCACTGAAAATCGTTGCCAGCTTGATAAATCTCGGCATCTCCGACATGCGCTCCAACTTTTCAACCAGGTCAACATCACAATCAGAGCACTCGAGAAATCCTTCCCTGTATTCAGCTCGGCATTTTGGACAAAACATG
>JAAXQI010000056.1 GCA_012974315.1 Desulfobacterales bacterium
TTCATATATAGACCTTACCCTGATTTATTAAGATTCTGTTTGTTCTCTGCGAAGTTCTGCACAAAAATTAGGCACTCAGCCGATTTTTCACAGCACCCTGCCCCGACACGGAGAGTCCCGTGGCTCCTGCGGTGAACATCGCCGACAGCAATGGCATTACGACCGCCATGGCAACCGCCTTCGGAAGACGCTGAAACTGAAGCAATGTGGAAACGCTATAGCGAGGGAGACAGATCACCGGAAGTTACAGCCATGGTGCAGGACAGAAAGGCCCGCAAGATGAATTCCATTCTGGAAGCAGATGACGCAGAACTGTTCGAAATTAAAAGGATATCAGTGGAAATGCCGGAGCCTGCCAGGATCTATAAAACTGTCACCTGCGCCAACTGCGGCGAAAAAGCCATGGAACCGCGCACCAGAATGATTGGGGGTAAGTTACTTTGTATTCCTTGCGCTGAAAAAGAATAGTTCTCAGTTGCAGATGTCAGAAATTAATAAATAAAATGTAGGATGCAGAATAAACGCCTGATTTTTAGGTAGTTACTGGTATTTTTTTCTTCAGCCTTCAGCCTTCAGCCTTCAGCCTATTCCCATTCAATAGTACTGGGTGGTTTTGAAGAGATATCATAGGCGACCCGGTTAACACCCCTGACTTCATTGATGATCCGGCTGGAAATGCGGCTGAGCAGAGCATAGGGAAGTTTTGACCAATCGGCGGTCATGAAATCCTTGGTTTCCACAGCCCGGAGGGTAATGACATACTCATAGGTGCGTCCGTCCCCCATGACGCCAACACTTTTTACCGGCAGGAAAACGGCAAATGCCTGGCTGATCTTATCGTAGTAGCCGCTTGTATACAGTTCCTCGATGTATATGGCATCTGCCTGCCGCAGGATGTCGGCGTATTCCTTTTTTACCTCGCCAAGGATACGGACGCCAAGACCGGGGCCCGGAAAGGGATGACGCCAGACCATTTGATGCGGCAGTCCCAACTCTTCGCCGATGGCCCGCACTTCGTCCTTGAACAGTTCTTTTAATGGTTCCAGGAGTTTAAGTTTCATGTAGTCGGGTAGGCCGCCGACATTATGATGGCTCTTGATGTTCTGGGCCTTGCCGGTTTTACCGCCTGCTGATTCAATGACATCGGGGTATATGGTGCCCTGGGCAAGCCAGGTGGCATTGGTGATTCGGGCGGCCTCTTCTTCGAATATATCAATAAAGAGATTGCCGATGATTCTGCGTTTCTGTTCAGGGTCGGTCTCGCCGGATAGTCCCTGCAGAAAGCGGTCTTCTGCATTTACCCTGATTACTTTTACCCCCATGTTTTCGGCAAAAGTGGCCATCACCTGATCGCCTTCGGCCAGGCGAAGCAGGCCGTTATCAACAAAAACACAGGTAAGTTGGTCGCCGATGGCCCGCTTGATAAGAGCTGCAGCCACTGAAGAGTCTACCCCTCCGGAAAGGCCGAGAATAACTTGGTCTGTGCCCACCTGTTCACGGATGCTGGTTACTGCATACTCGATGATTTTGCCGGGTGTCCATTGCCCCTGGCAGCGGCAGATTTTGCGGACAAATGTATCGACAATGATCTCTCCCCGCGGGGTGTGGTTTACCTCGGGATGAAACTGGACACCGTACAGGTTGCGATCCACATTCTGGATGGCCGCCACCGGTGCATTATCTGTCTGGGCAATGATTTCAAATCCATCCGGTATCTTTTCCACATGATCACCGTGGCTCATCCAGACCGGGCTTTTCCCGTCAATGAAAAATCCGTCGAAAAGGGGCCCAGGGGTGTTTTGGCTTACCAGGTCGGCATGGCCGTACTCCCGCTTGCCGGTCGGCACAACATTTCCACCGAAGTGTCGGGCCAGAAGCTGCATGCCGTAGCAGATGCCAAGAACCGGAATACCTAAATCAAAGAGAGCCTCTTCCACAGCGGGTGCTCCATCGTCATAAACGGATTTGGGGCCGCCGGAGAGAATAATCCCCCTGGGAGCAAACTCTTTGATGGCCTCGAAGTTCATGTCAAAGGGGTGCAGTTCGCAGTATACATGCGCTTCACGGACCCGTCGTGCAATTAACTGGGTGTACTGGGAACCGAAATCAAGGATGAGTATTTTTTCGCTGTGGATATCCATAAAAAACAGTTTTGAATTTTAAGTTTTAAGTTTTTACCTTACTATAAGGTATGTGCTTTAAGTTTTTCAATCTTCGTTCTTCAATGTAAAGTGGTTAGTTTTCTAACCTGTAATTTGGAGCTTCCTTGGTAATGATCACATCATGGACATGGCTTTCCTTGAGTCCTGCTGCTGTGATTTTTACAAATTTTGCCTTTTGCCTGAGCTCCTCAATATTGGAGGCTCCTACATAGCCCATACCGGAACGGAGTCCGCCGACAAGCTGATAAATCATATCTGAAAGAGGCCCCCTGAAAGGAACTTTTCCTTCAATGCCTTCGGGCACCATCTTTGAAGGATTTTCCACATCTTCCTGGAAATAACGATCACCGCTGCCCTGTTTCATTGCCCCTAGGGAGCCCATGCCGCGATAGCCCTTATAGGCTCGACCCTGATAAAGAAAGGTCTCGCCGGGTGTTTCTCCGGCACCTGCAAAAAGAGAGCCGATCATGATGGAATGAGCCCCTATACCGATTGCTTTGGTAATATCTCCTGAAAACTTGATGCCGCCATCAGCAATCACGGGGATGCCGTGTTTTTGTGCAGCCATGCTGCAGTTTTTTATGGCAGTCAACTGCGGCACTCCTACACCGGCCACAATACGGGTTGTGCATATAGATCCTGGACCAACACCTATTTTTACGGCACAAGCGCCTGCTTTGATAAGCGCTTTAGTTCCCTCTGCCGTGGCTATATTGCCGGCAATCACTTCAAGGTCAGGATAGGTTTTTGTCAGGTTCTCTACTGCTCTGACAATGTTTAATGAGTGTCCGTGGGCAGAATCGAGCACTACCACATCGACCCCGTTTTTAATGAGTTTTTCCGCATGGGCAATGTAATCAGTGCCAACTCCCAGGGCAGCACCGACAAGGAGCCGTCCCTTGTCATCCTTGGCAGAGTTGGGATACTTCTTTATTTTTTCAATATCCTTGATGGTGATGAGTCCCTTGAGGTTGCCGTCATTGTCTACAACAAGGAGTTTTTCTATACGATGCTCATGCAGCAGGGCTTTTGATTTTTCAAGGGTAATGCCCACCTCGGCGGTGACCAGGTTCTTGCTGGTCATCACATCCCTGACCTTTAAGGTGGGATCAGTCACGAACCTGAGGTCACGGTTGGTGACGATACCTGCCAGTTTTTTCCCACGTAAAACCGGCACACCGGATATCTTGTAATTGGCCATCATGGTTTGCACATCAGAAACCCGCTGGTCTTCAGTTACGGTTACAGGATCAATGATCATGCCTGATTCTGATTTTTTAACTTTTTCCACCTGTCTGGCCTGTTCATCGACAGACATATTCTTATGGATGATACCGATGCCGCCTTCTCTTGCCATGGTGATTGCGGTGCGGTATTCAGTCACCGTATCCATTGCGGCACTGACCAGAGGAATATTGAGCTTGATGTTCCTGGTAAGCAGGGTGGCAATATCAACATCAGATGGAATAACACTGGAGGCAGCTGGAACGAGTAGAAGATCATCAAAGGTATATGCTGGTTCAATGATATCGGAAAGCATGTTTTAACTCCTTGGAAAATATTGAAAAAATTATGTTGGCGATAACCGCACCCTGAAAAAAAGTATCTATTCACTGCCTTATTGAATATGGCAAAATCCTTCGGAAGAAGAAGTGTTGTCAGTGAAATGAACAGAAGTCGTATCTTTTTCCAAATGGTACGGAACACTTATACAAAAATACCTTGTTAATTGCAAAGCTCTTTTCCTGCAGCTGCCTAACTTTTAGGGATAAAATTGTGGAGAGAACAGTCCAGATGAGAAATATCCTGAGTTCCTGACGAAAAATTTCCGCCTTCACACGGAGTCTCGCTGTGCTCGCTTATGCCCTGAAAGGGTGCTTACCCGGAGTCTCGCTCTGCTCGTTTACCTGAACCGTGGAGGCAGTCGAGGACTCAGGGGATTAAGGAGTTTCGGAAATGCTGCTGAGCAGGATGCCTTCCAAAAGCCCTGTGTCGCTGACTTTCATCCTGTCTTGCTGCATGAGTTCCAGCAGCACTTGGTAAATCCGTAAACCAGCGGTTAGAATTTCTCCTCTCCCTTCGCCGAGGCAAGGAAGTGCATTTCGTTTGTCTGTCGGGAGAACTATCAGTTTGCTCCAGAGTTCTTCAAGGTCATTACGCTGCAGTATATGGCCATGAACCAGGGCTTCATCGTAGGAAGTCAGGTTGAGGTCAAGGGCAGCCAGGCTGGTTGCAGTGCCGCCACAACCAATAATGGAAACTGCAGGAAGTTTTTCTGGAATATTTAATTTTTCTAAACCATTACCAATAGTGTCAGCAAGCATGGTATCCATTGCTGCAATATCTGGTTGTGGTGTTGTAATGAATTTTTCTGTCAGGCCGATAACGCCCAACCCCATACTTTCAACTCTTGTTTGTCCTGTGGAGGTGTCAGCAAAAATAAACTCTGTGGAACCTCCACCTGCATCAACCAGGAGAAAGGTGCCGGATAACTGCTCCTTATAACCTGATAAAGCTCCGGCAAGGCTTAAATGGGCCTCCTCTTCGCCGGTGATAATTTCAATTTTAGATTGCAGGGTTTCTTCAGCCTTCTTGAGGAAGAGAGAGCTGTTTTTAGCCTGCCGCAGGGCTTCAGTGCCGCAGACTCTGATGCTTTGCGGCAGGTAATGATCCAGGCTTTTACGAAAAATACGCAGCGCTTTGAAGCCCTTTTCCATGGCATGCTCATGCAAGAGTTGATTTTCTTCCAGGCCGCGCCCCAGGCCTACAGTAGCAAGCTTTTTATCAAGTATCTTCAAGTTGCCGGCAGAACTTATTGCCACCAGGAGTCTAAAAGTGTTAGACCCCAGATCAATTCCGGCAGCGATTTGTTGATCAATTGTCATTGATTCGTAGCCCTGAATAGTTTAAGTTTGTCGACGTTTATCTACGATTGCATCAAGTTTGCTTCATTTTGCATGGAAGGCATTTTATATAAATTGAGAAGCTATGTTGATTTCTATTAATCCAGATAATCCGCACCAGCGTCATATACGGCAGATTGCGGAAAAACTCCGAAATGGAGCTGTTATTTGTTATCCGACAGATACAGTGTACGGGATAGGTTGCGATATTTTCAACCAGAAAGCCATCAAGAAGATATTTCAGATAAAACAACGGGCCAAGCATAAACCATTCAGTTTTATGTGCTCAAGCCTGAAAAATGTAAATGACTATGGCCATGTTTCCAATATGGCATATCGCATAATGAAAAAGGCGCTGCCCGGACCTTTTACCTTTGTTCTTTCCGCTTCAAAATTAGTTCCTAAAATAATGATTACAAAGCAGAAAACCGTAGGTATCCGGGTGCCTGATAATAATATTTGCCTGGCGCTAATTGAAGAACTGGGCAACCCGATACTTACCACCAGTGCCATTCTTGATAAAGAAGGCGTCCCACTTTCAGAAGCTTATGAGTTTGATGAGCTGCTGGGAAATATGGTTGACCTGATTATAGATGGGGGTATGGTATTTCCTGATCCTTCAACTATAGTCTCGTTTACCGGTGATGAACCTGAGATCCTCAGACAGGGTAAGGGTGATATTAGCCAGTTCTACGTTTAACCGGCTATTTCACCGGCCGATAAATTGATAGAGTCTGCAGCATAAGGTTTTTCGCATACTTTAAATACTTTGTCCATCCGACATCTCGACTGGTGAAATAGCAGGTTAGCAGAACTGGCTGCATCGATTCATCGTACTAGAGAGGTTGGGGCTCTTACTTCTTTTTAATCAAGGCCTCTTTCATCGATTTGCTCATCGCGAAATGCAAAGTCTTGCGGGGCGGGATATCCATAATTTTCCCGGTCTTGGGATTCTTCGTCTGTCTCGCTTTTCTCTTGCGGACTGAAAAGCTGCCAAAGCCCCTGATTTCAATCCTGTCTCCCTGATCAAGAGATTCAGACATTGTTTCAATTATAATATCAACGGCCTTGCCAATATCTTTTTTTAAGAATCCTTCCAGGCTGTCAGTCGTTTTTTCAACTAGATCTCGTTTTAACATGGTTTTCCTTAAGAAAAAAGTATATATAGCTGAATGATTCCAGCATGTTATGTTTGCCAGAATATTTCTGGTGAAATATTGGGTTTACGTACGTTTGGTACTACTGCATTCCCGTCCATTCAAAAGAGATGATGGGATATAGGGGCGCGAAGTTATCAACAAGGGATTGTTCGGCATTCGTTAACAGATTGAACAGGGAAAATGCTCGATCCACCTTTGGGTAGAGAAGCTGGGGGTTTTCGATATCAAGTCCACCCATTTCAGCAGCAATTATAATAGCATCGGTGAAGTTTCCGAGGCTGTCAATGAGGCCGACTTCGAGAGCCTGCTCACCGGTATAGATTCTCCCGTCTGCCAACTCCTTAATAGTATTTTCCTCCATACCTCTGGCAATTGCAATATCCCGTACAAATTGACCGTATACGTTATCGATCAGATCCTGCATGAGCTTGCGTTCTTTTTCGCTCATAGGCCGGTTGCTTGCCCCTACATCTTTGAGTGGCCCGCTTTTTATCACTTCACTCCTGTAGCCTATTTTTTCAAATAAACCTTCCAGGTTCGGAAACTTTATAATAACACCGATGGAGCCGGTCATGGTTCCGGGGTTGGCGATAATGTTTTCAGCGCCCAAAGCTGCATAGTAGCCTCCGGATGCCCCCATGGAGCCCATGGATGCTATAACGGGTTTTACTTCATTGGTGCGCATTACCTCTTTGTAAATTTCCTGTGATGCCCCGACAGAGCCACCCGGACTATCAATTCGCAGAACGATAGATTTAACATTGGGGTTGTGCCTGAATTCGGTCAAGTGTTTAAGGACCTGCTCTGGCGAGATGATTAAGCCCTTGAGCTCAACGATCCCCACCCCATCTTTTTTGGCAAAAATATCAGTTCCCGGGCCATGGGATATTAATGAAGAAATAAGCAGGGATATCCCTCCTATAAAAAAGAAGAATATCCCTGTTAATATAAAAAGTCCTAAAATAATAGGATGTTTTTGACGAAATGAACTCATCTGAAGCACAAACAGGACGACCAGCGAAAAGCTGGCGTACTATTCCTTGTCCTTAGCTTCTGAATCCGAAGCAGCGTCAGCGGCGTCAGTTTCTTCGCTTTTTGCAGCAGCGCCACACCCTGATCGGTCTTGCCATCGTCTAAAAAGGCCCGCAGAAAAACAAACACACCATGGGTCGGTGACTTGACCACATAATAACCATCGGGGATCTCGCCCTTATAATCGGCCGGAACAACGAGATACTTGCCGCC
>JAAXQI010000064.1 GCA_012974315.1 Desulfobacterales bacterium
TCATAGAACCATATGCGGTTCTATGAAAACATATAGAGACATTATTACTTTGGCACGACTGAAACATCAAGCTATACCTTGACACTATGAGATATTATGCGATATGCAACGACAATGGTATACTGACTCTTAATCAGTAGGTTCGGGGTTCGATTCCCCGACGACCCACCAACTCTAACTTATACACATTTATGACTGAAAGACGCAATTTTCAACGTGTCCCCTTTGCAACTGAAGCTGAAATTAATTGCAATACAAAAAAATATCACGGGGAACTTATAGATATCTCTCTGCAGGGCGCCTTAATCCATGGAAAAGGAACCATCCCGCTTGAGAAGGGCAATATCTGCGCACTCTCAATTCGCCTTTTAGACTCTGAAATTACCTTGCAGTTTGATGTTAATCTTGTCCATTTAGAAGAAAACAAGTTTGGTTTTAGATTCATTGGTGAAGATACCGAAACAATGATCCACCTGAGGCGACTTTTAGAATTAAATATAGGCTCATCTGAGGCCATTGACAAAGAAATTTCTTTCTGGTTGAAAGATATATAATTGGAGCTCTGCCAGGAAATTTTCACCTGCGCTTTCATGTTCTAAAGTACCATTAATTTATAATTCCGGTCAGCAAGAAAAGAAAACATATGGAACCGCAAAAGGCATTTGTCAGAGAAGATGGCACCACATTCCTCAAGTGCCCCTTTTGCAGGCATGCCCGCACAGTATCTGTTCAGCAGATTAAGGACAAAAAGAAGGTCATCAAGGTCAAATGCTCCTGCCAGAAATCCTATTTGGTCAGCCTGGAACTCAGAAAAATGTACCGCAAGAGTGCCAATCTCAATGGAAAATATGTAAACCGCTCCCTGAATAATGAAAGTGGTATGATGATTGTGAAAGATCTATCCATAGGGGGCATTGGTTTTGATGCAGTGGGGGCAAACCGTATAGAAAAAGACCATGAACTCGAGGTGACTTTCACCCTTGACGATACACATTCGTCGGTCATCAAGAAGCTGGTAGTGGTGAGAATAGTGCGGGACAACTTTGTGGGCTGCGAATATCTACATTCCCATAAATATGATAAAGCCCTGGGTTTTTACCTGATGCCCTGAAAATTCAATCCAGCTTTCCGCGACAACTCTCCCTGCAATATTCCTTTACCAGTTTCTTCTTGTTGTACAATAACCAAAAATCCTGTTTTTTGTTTGACAGAATTGCTCCAGCAATTTAGAGCTAGAAGTAATTGCGTAGTCACTAACCATCCAAATCAAAAGCCACCCAGAAGGGAGATATAATGAGAATAACATTCCATGGTGCAGCAAAAACCGTGACAGGGTCCCAGCATATCATCGACGTCAACGGATATCGCATAATGCTTGACTGCGGTCTTTTCCAGGGAAAGCGCAAGGAAGCCTTTGAACTCAACCGCAAGGGGGTCTGCGATGGTACCTCCGTGGATGTAATGGTGCTCTCCCATGCCCATATCGATCATTCAGGCAATATACCCTGTATGGTCAAAAACGGGTTTTCAGGTGACATATACTGCACCTCAGCCACACGGGACCTCTGCTCGATCATGCTTCTGGACAGTGCTTACATCCAGGAAAAGGATGTCTTTTATGTTAATAAAAAACGAAAAAAACAGGGCAAGAACTTATTTGAGCCTCTCTATACAAAAGAGGATGTGGTCAATGCCATGCAGAACTTCATTGGCATCAGCTACAACCGTAAGCGCGAAATTGTTCCGGGTGTCAATCTGACCCTGGTCGATGCCGGACATATGCTGGGATCCACCCATGTAATTCTTGATATCAATGACAAGGATAGCGGTCGTGAATACCGGCTCGTCTTCAGCGGCGATATAGGAAGGGAAGGCATACCGATCATTCGCAATCCCACTTATCTGGTCGAAGGTGCAGATATTCTCATAATGGAAAGCACCTACGGTAATCGCCTGCATCCTCCCTATCCCGAATCTGAAAAAGACATGGAGCGTATAGTTAATAGTACCTATAATCGGGGTGGAGTTTTGCTTATCCCGGCCTTTGCTGTAGGGCGCACACAGCAAATTGTTTATGCCCTGCATAAACTTCATGATCAGGGTCTCATTCCGAACATCCCTATTTACGTTGACAGCCCCCTGGCCACCAATACAACCGAAATTTTCCGTATGCACCCGGAATGCTATGATTCTGAAATGCGTGATTTCCTTTTAAACGACAATCATTCCAATGCGTTTGGTTTTGATACCCTTAGTTTTACCGAAAATGTCGAGCAATCCAAAAAGCTTAACACCCTAAACGAACCGGCTGTGATTATCAGTGCCAGTGGCATGATGGAAGGCGGCCGCATATTGCACCATTTACGCAGCAGGATAAGTGACTCCAGAAACACCATCCTCATAACCGGCTGGCAGGCGCCGTATACCCTGGGTCGAAGGATAGTGGCAAAAGAACCCACTGTTAAAATATTTGGTGATGAATTCCCCGTAAAAGCAAATGTGGAAATCATCACCGGATTCAGTGGTCACGCCGACCGTGATGAGTTATTAGCCTGGGCTGGGGCCATGCAGAAAAAACCGGAACACACCTTTATAGTGCACGGCGAGATAGAACCCGCACAAGCTCTTGCAGATAGTTTGCAGACAGGTCTTGGCTTCAAAAATATCAGCATACCTGATATAGACCAAACCTTTGATATTTAGACTGAATATATGGGATAAAATAATATTTGCCGGAGCGAGTCATGAACCGTTTTAAAATGATCAGTATTGCCATATTGACCATACTGGGCGTCATAATCATATTACAAAACACCGAGCCAGTAGAAACCAGGCTTCTTTTTCTAAGTATTATAATGCCCAGGGCAATCCTTCTTATGGGTACTACACTGATAGGCTTTGCCCTGGGGATATTGGTTTCTTTCTTTTTTCAAAGGAAAGAGCAGCCAAAAGAGTTACCACAATAATAGATCCAGCCCTCAGCAGAATTGTCGCCGTTCCGCCCTGAATTCCTGTGCCATATTTCTGCCATTAACTTCCTTTGCCGGAGGAGAAAAATCATCTTCATCATTGAATTCTTCCTGCTGAAATTCATCAAAACCAGAGATTTTTTCTTCTGCGCTAAGTTCTTCCAATAGATAACTGAACGCTTCCTGATAGGAGTCATTGTCCTGCCACATAGAAAAATCAGCCATATACCGTGATCTTCTTATTTTAATTGCCCACGGTTGCTCAGTAAATTTTACGCCATTATCCAAGGAGATAGGAACAAGAACACTTTTCCCGCATCTCATCTCCTTTTCAATGGCATGATTACACTTGTTTTCAGCCCAATCACTATCAATGGAATCCTCTGAGAAAATCATGATCAGTTTGTCATGCAGATTTACAGCGGCATCAACTATGGCATTATTTCTGTCTCTTCTCTTGAGCTTTTCAGTGGCCAGCCAGCATCTGACTCCATGGGCCTGCAAATCCTCATAAAGTTTATGGGCAAATTCTTCGTTCTTTCCTGAATAACTTATAAAACAGGAGGAATACTTTTTGTTCTGGTCTACAAATAGCTTAATGTAATCTATGAGATGCCTGGGCACTCCGGCATTTCTTAAAAAAAGAACAGGCACTTTGCCTCTGGACTTGTAAATCGTATCAATACCGATGGTCGAAGGACCAAGATGCACCAGGGACTCAAGGCCCTTTACATTGCTGAGATCCACATTGCCAATTATAGTCCCCCCGATTACTGCATTGGTAAAATCCGCTCCTTCCAAATTTGCTCCGGTAAGATTGGCTCCTATGAGATTAGCTTCTCTCAGGATTGAGTTACTGAGATCTGCGCCACTCAAATCTGCGTCGTACAGATTAGCCCTGTTAAGCTCAGAGGAGCTGATATCTGCCCGACTTATATTTGCCTGACTCAGATTGGATGAATTTAATCTTGTCCCCCTCAGATTGCTTCCAGTCATGTTAGCACCATTCAGATTTGTCTCCCTGAGGTTGGCGCCGTGCAGGTTTGCATCGCTTAAGTTCGCCCAGTTCAGATCGGCCCCTTTCAGGTTTGCCTCGACAAGGTCAGCAAGACGTAAACCTGCATCTGACAGGTCTGCTCTGCTGAGATTAGCCTTGTTAAGATATGCCATGTGTAATCCGGCATCAGAAAGAGATGGTTGAATATGGGAGTTGTTGATTCGCCAGGTATTCCAGGAATCAATCCCCCTCTTGATAATGTCCATATGCTTTAGATTTGCCATTTGAAAACTCCTGGATATTATTTTACATTAACCTGATTCAGTTAGGTGCAATCAAGTTGCAACTTTAACTAAAGCAACTGGCGTGCCAATTAAAAAAATCTTGATATATATTGGAATTATAAGACGGAAATTTTTTAAACTCTTAAATGGACAAGAATCCCATAGATAGAGAGACTAAAATTATCTCTTTATTTTCAGGGCATTATAATCTGTTCAAGAAAGATAAATTCTTCACAAGAAATAATCTTCATTACTACACGTTCTGTATTCTTTAAAAAGGAAATTTCAGCTCAAGGCAGCAAACAACATTTACATTCGGCCATTACATCACCACAAAGGTAAACATTGTTTGCGCATTTTTGAAAAAGATTTCAGCCAATGAAACTCCCCGCAGCAAGCTACGGGGTATCTCAACAAAGGATATTTCCAATAATAACGCTGCAAGCAGCGAAAGTTAAGATTTCTTGCTAACATCTTGAATTTCACTGCAGAAAAAATGAGTCGCTATGACTATTGGACATATCAACTTTGCAGCAGGTACTTCCGACAGTCAGGGATCAGACCTTTGCCAAATTACTGCCCACTGAAATATTGACCACCAGGGGAACGTCCAGGCTCATCACCGATTCCATGCAGTCTTTGACAAGTTTCCTGATATACTCCACCTCGACCTCAGGCACTTCGAACACCAGTTCATCATGGATCTGCAGGAGCATCCTGGTCTTGAGTCCTTTCTTTTTAAGCTCCTGGGCAACCTTGATCATGGCCAGCTTTATGATGTCCGCCGCTGTTCCCTGGATGGGAGTATTGATGGCGGTGCGTTCAGCAAACTCACGCCTGGTCCGGTTTGGACTGTTGATGTCAGGCAGCAGCCGGATGCGGTTTAACAGCGTGGTCACATATATATCCTCCTTGGCCTGCTTGACAATATCCTCCATGAACTGCTGCACACCGGCATAATGTTTGAAATACCGATCAATGAATGTCTGAGCCTCTTTGCGGCTCAGATTCAGCTGACCTGCAAGGCCAAAACTGCTCATGCCATAAACAATGCCAAAGTTGATGGTCTTGGCCACCCGTCGCATCTGTTTAGTGATCAGCATGGGTGAGACAAAAAATATCTCAGCCGCAGTGCGGCTATGAATATCCTGGCCGGTTCGAAATGCCTCAAGGAGCGCCTTATCCTGAGAATAATGCGCCAGGACACGCAGGTCGATCTGGGAATAATCACCAGCCACAAAGACATGTCCCTTCTCCGGTATAAATGCCTGGCGGATACGCTGGCCTTCTTCGGTGCGGATGGGGATGTTCTGCAAATTGGGTTTGCTGCTGGAAAGCCGCCCGGTGGCAGTGACAGTCTGGTTGAAAGATGTATGCACCCTGCCTGTTTTGGGATGCACCAGACCAGCCAGTTTCTCCACATAGGTTGACTGCAGTTTACTCAGGTTTCGATGGATGAGCATAGCCTGGGGAAGTTCATGAAAGGAGAGCTTCTCCAGCACTTTTACATCGGTGGAGTACCCCGTTTTTGTCTTGCGGCCATGGGGCAGCTTAAGCTTATCAAAGAGAATCTCCCCCAGCTGCCTGGGTGAGTTTATGTTAAATTCTTCTCCGGCCAGCCTGTAAATCTCCTTTTCCAGTTCAACCAGTTTTGCCCCGAACTCCTCAGACAATTCCTGCAGAAGATAAGTATCCACCTTAATACCGGCAAGCTCCATCTCTGCCAGGATAGGCACCAGGGGTATTTCCAGATCTGCAAAAAGCGACCAGAGTTTCTGGGTTTTCAGCTTCGGCTTGAACTCTTTCCACAGCAAACAGGCACCATAGACATCCTCACAGGAATAGTTCTTGGCATCTTCCAGAGGAACACACACAAAACTGTCATCCCTTTTGTCGCCCTTTGTCACCTCTGAAAAAGAGGTGAGCTTCAGGTCGAGAAGTTCCCGGCAGAGATCATCGAGCTTAAAGGTTCGCCTGCCAGGATCAAGCAGATAGGCTCCAATCATGGTATCCCAGAGCGGCCCCTTCAGCGTGATTCCTTCACCCTGCATTTCAATAATGGCGTAGTCAAATTTCAGGTTATGTCCCAATTTGGGCAGTTTTTCATCTTGCAGAAACAGTTGCAATGCTTTGAGTACACTACCTTTACCCAGTTGCCCTGCAAGCAATTTCCTCTCTTCATCTTTGTGGCCCATGGGGATATAAAAAGCCTGACTGGAATCAACACAGACTGACAACCCAACCAGTTCGGCAGAAAACGGATCAAGACCTGAGGTTTCTGTATCCAGCACCATCAAATCTGCTTTTTCCAGCAGCTTCACCAAACCCGCGAGCTCATCGTCTGTCTGTACCAGAAAAAACCCTTCCTGGCTGACTGCTTCGACCGGGATCTCCGCCTTCAGGAACCGGGTGAATTCCAGTTCTGTGTACAGTTCTTTCAGCTTGTCTCTATCCGGTTCCGGCAGTCGGTAATCATTTTCATCCAGCGGTATATCAAGATCCTCTTTCAGGTCGATCAACTCCCTGGACATAAAAGCATCATCCCTGTGGGCAGCAATATTTTCCTTCATCTTGCTTTTCTTGAGGCTATCCAGATTTTCATACAGGTTTTCCAGGGAGCCAAACTCATTGATCAACTTTTCCGCCGACTTCGGACCGATGCCTGGAACGCCTGGGATGTTGTCGCTTTTATCACCCATAAGGGCAAAAAAATCGAGCAGCATGTCTGGATACACATTGTATTTTTTCTTCACACCCTCGGAATCCATAACCACATCCTTCATCGGTTCCCAGACAATGATGTTGTCACCCACCAGCTGCAGCAGGTCCTTGTCTCCTGAAACCACGATAACCTTGTGGCCTGCAGCAACGAGTTGCCGCGCCGCAGAGGCGATAAGGTCATCCGCCTCCACCCCCTGCTCTTCCATGGTCAGGATATTATGGGCTTCGACAATCCTTTTGATATATGGAATCTGGACTGCAAGATCATCGGGCATTGGAGGCCTGTTTGCCTTATAGTCGGAATACATTTCATGCCTGAAATTAGGGCCCTTGGCATCAAAGGCCACTGCCAGAAATTCCGGGGATTTTTCCTTGATGATCCTGAACAGTATATTGGTAAAGCCGTATGCGGCATGGGTTGGCAAACCATTTGCCGTGGTCAGGGGCGCAACGGCATGGTAGGCACGATAAAAATAGGCGGAGCCATCAACAAGATATACAGGGGATTTTTCAGACATGGCAGGATAGTAACAGGTGGATTTTTAATTGGCAATTACTCGATTGTGATTCAATGTAGAATGCAGAATTGTTTTGCTTTAGCCCTGAGCCTTGCACCTTGTACCTTGCGCCTCTATTTTCAATCTTTCTCTTTTCCGCGCACCGTATACCGCATACCACCAACCTTTCCTTTTCCCTTTATCCTTTTACCTTTAACCTGTATTTCAAAACCGTCAAAGCAATCTGCCCGACGACCATCGGCACCATACTCATGATAAGGATCAGCATCCAGCCGTTTGCACCCGGGTTGGCAACATTCAAAACCTCAGCCAACAAAGGCACATATACTGTTGCGGCCAACAGCAGGGAACAAAGTACCAGCGCCCCCCAGACAAAAGGATTGCGTACAATCGAATTATTGAAAAACCCGCTGTTTTTATCCCGCATGTTAAAAACATGCCAGAGCTGGGCAAAAGCCAGGGTGAGGAATGAAACTGTTACCGCCTTTTTTTCGTCCATGCCAAGATAAAGCAGAGCAATCCCCATGGCGCCGAGAACCGCTGCTGTTATCAAAAGACCGTAGCCCCCAACGACAAACCAGCGGTTTCCATTCATGATAGGGTCTCCTTTTTTGCGCGGCTCCTGTTTCATTATATCCGGCGACGCTTCATTTGCAGCAAGGGCCAGGGCAGGAAACACATCGGTGACAAGATTAAGAAAAAGAATCTGCAGTGGCAAAAGTGGTAAGGGCGCATTGACAAAAGCTGCCAAACCTACGGTCATAATTTCGCTCAAATTACAGGAAAGCAGGTACACCACAAAACTCTTGATGTTCTTAAAAATGATCCTGCCCTGTTCCACGGCATGCACGATGGAAGCAAAGGAATCATCCTTAAGAATCATGTCAGATGCCTCCCTGGCAACCTGGGTGCCGCGCAAGCCCATGGCGATACCGATATCCGCTTTTTTCAAAGCCGGGGCATCATTTACTCCGTCACCGGTCATGGCAACGATGGCCTCTTTGTCCTGGTGCAATCCGATAATATCAAGTTTCTGCCTGGGGCTTACCCTGGCAAAGAGACTGGTGGCAAGCAGCTTTTTCTTCTCCTCCTGTGTCAGCATATCAGGAGGTTTGAGATCACTGCCGTGCATAACCGGTGCATTGGCATCATCCACGAGCCCGACTGCAAACCCTATTGCCTGAGCAGTTACCGGCTGGTCTCCCGTGGCCATAATAACCCTGATCCCTGCTTCCCTGCACTCCTGCAATACCTGTTTCACATCTTCCCGCGGGGGATCGATGAGTCCGATGAGCCCTAGAAAAACAAGATGACTATAGACAGGTGCATCCAGACGATCCTCATCTTTTTCTGCCAGTGCCAGTACCCGCAAGCCTGCTGCCGCCATTTCATCGTTCTTGTTACGCCAGTACGTGCGGTCCGTTTCTGACAATTCGAGCTTGCCTTCCGGAGTCAGAATTGTGCCACAACCTGCAAGAATACTTTCCGGGGCACCCTTGGCTGCCACCCTGTACCCATTCTCCTGGCGATGATAGGTCGCCATCATTTTTATTTCAGAGTCAAAGGCCTCCTCCCTTTCTTCTGGAAATTTTTCACTCAGACCTTTACGGGTCAGGCCAAAGCGTGCCCCCAATGAAAGCATGGCAACCTCAAGAGGATCACCTACAACCTCCAGGACCTTGCCATCATCGGTTACGGACAGTTCGGCATTATTGCACAGGACACAGGCTTCAAGAGAGCGAAGCAGTGGCATATGCGCATCAGGGGAAAACTCCCTGCCATCTTCAACAACAAAGACCCTGGCATCATCCGTCGCATTTATATTTATTACCAGAGAGACATTACTCAAGGCAAGGGCTGCTGCAGCAAGACGGTTTTCCGTCAGGGTTCCGGTCTTGTCAGTGCAGATGACAGTTGTCGCTCCCAGGGTTTCAACAGCTGCCAGATCCTTAACCAGGGCATTGCGTTTTGCCATGCGCCACACGCCCCTGGCCATGGCAATGGTGGCAACAATTGGCAGTCCTTCAGGTATTGAGGCAACAGCCAGAGCAATGCCTGTTTCAATCATAAGAAAAATATCCCGGCCGCCTGCTATGCCAATTGCTCCGACCAGTGCAGCTACTCCCAGGCTCACCCATATAAGCCAGCGCCCAAGCTCATTAAGCCTTTTCTCCATGGGGGTGGTCTCATCCACTATTTCATGGACAAGAGAAGAGATTGTGCCAAGTTCCGTACTCATGCCGGTCCCGGTCACGACTGCCTCACCTGATCCCCTGGTTAAGGCAGTACCCTTGAAGAGCATGTTGGCACGTTCTGCCAGGGGAACCTCATCGGGAAGGATCTCCGATGATTTTGCTACAGGGAGAGATTCACCGGTCAGTGACGATTCATCGGCCTGCAGTTTTGAACCAGCAAGGATACGCAGATCAGCCGTAATGATGTCTCCACCCTCCAGGATGATGATATCCCCGGGGACAAGGTCCTGGGCCGGAATTTCAATGACCATACCGTTGCGCCGCACCCTGGAACTGACAGCACCGAGCTTACGAAGCGCGTCAATAGAACGCTTCCCTTTGAGTTCGGTAACAAAACCGATGGCTGCATTTATCAAAATCACCGCAACAATGGCCAGCCCTTCAACAAAGTCACCGAGGACAAAGGAAAGGAGACCGGCTGCAACCAAAAAATAAACAATAAGATTTTTGAACTGGTTGATGAAAATTGACAAAGAACTCTGGGGCTTTACCTCGCGTAGGGTGTTGGAGCCATACTGCCTGGTTCTTTTACCTGTTTCCTGTGTACTGAGACCTTGCTGTGGATCACA
This sequence comes from Desulfobacterales bacterium, assembly GCA_012974315.1. Taxonomy (GTDB): domain Bacteria; phylum Desulfobacterota; class Desulfobulbia; order Desulfobulbales; family BM004; genus BM004. The sequence goes on from JAAXQI010000064.1 coordinate 10,314, forward strand.
GTATAATTCTGCCAGGATTTCCTCTACGGAAAGCGTCCATGGTTTTGACACTGCCTCTTTTATTGAACCTGTTGGATATTTTTCCTGCATGGCACCAACTATTAACGATGGAAATATTTATTGCTCGGAGAACATCCACAGTCCTATACATAACAGCCTGAGATTCCAGCCACTCTAGTACTTTAGTAAATATTTTCAACCCATTATACCCCTGTTTCAAGGAAGTAGCTGGCAAAATTAGTGGAGGGAAAAACTTTATTGCCGCGGGTATCATTCAGCTTGAGAAGATAGTATAAGGTTTCTTTATACTTTCAAGCAGTACAAGCATTTAGCTTGACGGGTGACTCTGTAATATGTCATCTTTTTATCTTAATGTATTAGAATATTTACTCTGTTTTTTCCCGTGCCCGGAGATGACATAATTACTTTTGCTGCCACTCCCCGGTATACAAAATTTACAAAAATTTCTTATTGCAGATTGAAAGTACAACCTGACTAATTAAATATAGGTGCCCATCACGAATTCCCCAAAAAACATTGCAGTAGTCCTTTTGAACCTTGGTGGACCGGAACGGTTGGAGGATGTTGAACCGTTTCTTTTCAACCTCTTTTCAGACAGGATGATTATCCGTCTGGGCCCGGCTTTTATGCAGAAAACCATTGCCAGGTTTATTGCCAGACGGCGTGCTCCGAAAAGTTCCCGGGCATATGCCAGGATCGGTGGAGGCTCACCTCTGGGGAAAATTACTGCCGACCAGGCTAAAGCCCTTGAAAAAGAACTTGCCGCATCCGGCCCTTTCAAGGTTGCTGTTGCCATGCGCTACTGGCAGCCAGGTGCAAAAGAGACCCTTGCGAAGCTTCATAATGAGTCCATACAACGCATCATTGCCCTGCCCCTTTATCCCCACTACTCCATCGCCACCACAGGTTCCTCTGTTGCCGATCTGGTCGAGGCATCTCAATCTTTTTCACCCCCCTTTGAAATTGCCGATATTGGAGCATGGCCGGTACAGCCGGAATATATCAATGCCCTTGCAACGACCATAAAAAGGGGTGCAGAATTATTCGAAGAAGAAAAAGTCCAGGTGGTATACAGCGCCCACAGCCTGCCGGTCAAATTTATCCAGGAAGGCGACCCGTATGTTGAGCATCTCAAACTGACCATCCAGGCTGTTGAATCAAGAACAGCGAGGCCGGGGAAATTATGCTTCCAGAGCCGCAGCGGCCCGGTAGAATGGCTGTCTCCATCACCACCTGACATGCTCGAGCAGCTCGCTAAAGAAGGGTGCAAAAATGTCCTGATGGTGCCGATCTCCTTTGTGTCGGACCACGTAGAAACATTGTACGAGATTGATATGCTCTACCACGATATGGCCCAGGGCTTGGGCATAAGGATGGAAAGAACTGCATCCCTAAACTGCATGCCTGAGTTTATTGATGCATTAAAAGAGCTGGTCCTGAAAAAAATCTCGGAACTGCAATGGTAAATTTTGAATTGCCAGAATTGATGGGGATATCATTACCTTAGATCATATCGAGCATGATATACTTCGCCCCAGATTCAAAGACCCACGGGTTCATTTTGCTGTAAAT